>NZ_JBFTQB010000315.1:0-14804 GCF_056398785.1 Paenibacillus sp. 01T422
CTCGTTCTCTCCAGCTTTCAAGCCGGACAAAAGCACTTGATCAAACGACCGATCAAGAAACCACCCGTCAGACCTATTGGCGATGGGTTCACCATTAAGGCTGATCTCATACTGATCCGCAGACTCCACAACCAGATACACCGCTTGTTGCGGCACTTCCGTCACTTGAAAAGTAAACCGGAATGCAACCGGCTTGCCATCTTCCGGATGGGGCTCGTGAATCCATTTATACCTTTGCTCAATGCCATTGCCGTAAATTTGTCTCATTCCCAAACCGGTTCGAATGGCTTTTTGTGCCTGCCATACTTCCATCTCTTGTGACCAATCACCATTTTCTATGCGGTATGAGCACATATCCAGCGTTAACACATTCGGCATAGAGCGGGTGAACTTGCAGACCGGACCTAGTACTTGTAGACCTAACACCTGTGAGTTGGTTTCATCAAGACTCACTTGACTTTCTTCTGATTCAGCAATTTCCACTAGGCTGCCATTCTTGTGCCAGATGTACAGCTTAGAATCCGCTGGACCGAAAACCGCATCAAAGATGACGTAACCATGACGATAGCTGGTCTCAACGGCGCTTACTTCACCTGTCAGCGCCTTCCACTCTTCCATGTATCCCGGGCCTTCCATGGCAACTCTGATCCTAACGCGATGTTCACGCTCGCGATCGTTATTGACGATGAACAGCGCATAACGTTCTCCCATATCTCTGAGCATATACAGGCAGTCAGCGGATTCCTCGTTTTCTGCGCTCTTAATGCTCACTTGGCGCGGCAGCATGTGTTCTAGTGCTTGGGTGGCCCCAGCTGCATCCTTAACGACCACCATGTTCGGATGATCATAGAGGTCGGCTAGACGCTTCGTTGCTCTACCTTCAATCATCTCCGCGCGAGGTCCGACAGCGACAGCTTTGCCGCCAGCTTCGAGGAATTCCAATAGCAACTGAAAAGTACTGTTAAGCATCGTCCGGATTTCCGGAATGACGACAACTCGATACTCCGCCTTATGAATAGCAAGCTTGTTACCGTGAATAGCTCCGGTTTCCGACATGATTGTTTCGTCACCGAGATCAAAATCGTAATGCGCCCCAAGCAATTTGCCGAGAAAAGCGTTAAATTCGTGACCATATCGGTTCGTATCGGATACGTCACGATCCTTGCCTCGAGCAGGAAAGCCGTATGGGCCTGTGCCTACCATACTCCATGCGGTGGAAGCTGGATGAAGAACCAGCACATCGCGGACTGGATGGCCTTCTGTCAAAACCGCAGACAATCTGGCAAAATAATTTTCCATTACCAAATTGTATTTCCACCAGCTGGTGTTGTAGTTGAATACTGGCGGGTAATCCCGCTTCCGACAACCTTTGATCGAGTATAGCGCCAAGTGTTGAGACCTCAGATTCACCCCAAGCACATATTGGAAATCTCCGATCCATCTCTGCCCTTCGAATGTGAAGCCCCAGCCCGTACAGCCATAGGTTTCGGTCAGAACGAATTTTCTCCCGTATTGGTTGGCAACGCTGGTACACTGCTTCACGGTTATATATTCGTTTGTTTGTTCATTCAACATGTCGATGCCTGGCACGTGCTGATAGCGGTAATTGGGCATGACGGCTCCGCAAACGCGAGTGGCTGTGCCCAAATTATTTTCCCAGAGAAAATGCCCGGTAAAAGCAAGCCCGTTGTTATCGCACCACTCGCCAATTTGTTTCGCGTAGGATTCACTGAATCGTTCGGAAATCGTCCGCCAATAATCGTGACGCGCCTCTGAGGAACGTTCCCCATTGAAGTATAAATAGGGAATTAGATCCAGCAGATCATATCCGCGTTTCTCCTGAAAATAAGCAGGAAAAGACCAGCTCCAGGGAATCCACCCCCGCCCTTCCGTAAATTTACAATGGCGATCATGAAGGCTCGGCTCATCCGTAAAAACGCCCGGAACCGTTTTGCCAAAATGTTCGCCTACTACCTGTTTGTAAGCCTCGTAGGTAATGTCGATGAACGCTTCAACCGATTCCGGATTCAATTGATCCGGAGGCGCTTCATTATTGAACCAGGCACTCCGTTCGGATATTTCAATCCGGAAGAGCAGCAGCACTTCATCATTTGCTAATTCTCTGCTTGCACCTGCTTGAAGTCTCTCGCAGCGAATCATATCTCTTTCGTTAATCACAGCTCTGAACAGTGCTACAGTGTCGGTGTCATCCATATCCAATGAACCCATGACACCGTCTTCGCCAGGTAAAGAGAGCACCTCTAGCGTAAGACCTTTGGCACGAAAGGCGTCGCCGCCTCTGGCTTGAACAAGTCCCCCTGCAAAACCTGAGGGCCAGCGATCCTCGTCATACAGCCATGCCTGCATATCGAGCGCCTCGGCTGTTTCCACCGTAGAGCGAACCAGCTCCATCCACTCATGACCCATGTAGACAGTTTCCAGTCCATCTCTGGAATGAATGAAAAAGCCGCCCATTCCCTGCTCCTTCATTTGTTTAACTTGCCGGTTCAGCTCTTCCTCCTCCAAGTCGTCATTCCAGGCCCAGAAAGGAAGAGACCTGTAGACATTCGGCGGATTCTCAAAATGATGACGCAATCGCTTAAGCTGGGGCGCTTCCACTGGTTTCTTCCTCCTTCCTCTGTTGGAATATCGCGACGCTTTTTGGGAGAAGTTCAACTTCTCTGCTAACACTCGTGCCGCTGAGCAGCTCCATTTGTTCGCGCGTCCCCACATTTATCTTCTGCACCTGATCACTATGATTTAGCACAAAAGTAAAGAGGTGCTCCTCTTTGTGACGCTGAACAATCTCCACGTCTTTCGGTGCTGCAAGCAGCGATGTGATCCCTTGGCTAGCGCATAAATATCTCACCCATTGCTGTAAAAAAGTACGGCTAGGATCCGTTGCCGCATACCAAGCTTCGCCTTGGCCGAAGCGGTTACGAGTCAATGCGGGGGAACCTGCATAGTACTCGCTGCCAAAACTCGCAACAATCTCCGCACCCTCCAGATGAACTACCTCGCACAACAAGCCGCACTCGTAAGTGCCTTGAAGCTCTCCCAAGTCCAGCTGCAGCACGAGCTTATTTTTTTGATCAGGATGCAGCGCGTCAAGCTCTTCCACCCAGATGCCCAACAACGCGCGCAATTCCCCAGGATAACCGCCGGCTGTGACGAGATCATTTTCGTTCGCAACACCGCTGTAGAACGTCGTTACGAACGTTCCTCCGTTCTTGACATATCGCTCCAGTTTTTCTGCATATCCAGGTTTCACCATATATAAAACAGGGGCGATCACCAGTTCATATTGGGTAAGATCTGTCCCCACATGAATGAAATCAACTTGAATATGATTATCATAAAAAGCATCGTAATATTTCTGGATGTGATCGGTATATTTCAAATGAGCGGACGGCCCGCCTCCTAACTCGACAGCCCACCAATTATCCCAGTCGAACAGGATGCCTACCTTGCTCTTCACACGTGCATCGAGCAATTGATTGCCCAGCTGCTTCAACTCCTGGCCAAGCTCCGTACATTCCCTGAACACCCGCGTATGCTCATGCCCTGCATGATCGATTACAGCTCCGTGAAATTTCTCATAAGCCCCCAGCGAACGGCGCAGCTGGAAGAACATCACCGAATCGGCGCCGCGTGCCACGGCTTGATAGCTGCGCAGCCGCATAACACCGGGCCTTTTGGCACTATTGACCGTTTTCCAGTTGAGCACGCTTGGCGTCTGCTCCATCAGCATGAAGGGGGCGCCGTCTTTCAAGCCCCGCATGAGATCGTAACGAAAGGCCATATAACTTTCGGGAGTTTGATTTTCCGGGTAAATATCAAGAGCGACGATGTCCAGATAAGGCGCCCATTTGAAATAATCAAGCGGCTTATAAGTCCCGTTCCCCTGGAAATTGGTCGTGACGACCGCATCCGGGATGAACGATTTAATCGCGTTATATTCCATCAGATAACAAGCTAGCCAGCTGTCCGAATTAAAACGGTAATAATCAAGCGTTATTCCTTGAAACGCTGTTTGATCGGAGTTTCCTCCAGAAAGTCCCTCGCTTAATGCACTGGGAAGGACGATATCTTCCCAATCATAGAAAGTGTGCCCCCAGAATCGCGTGTACCAAGCTTCGTTGAGCCGCTCCAGCGTTCCATATCGATTCATCAGCCATACCCGAAATGCGTTCTCACAGTTATCGCAATAGCAGCGAATCCCTATTTCATTGTTTACATGCCATAAGAGCAAAGCCGGATGGCCCTTGTATCGCTCCGCCAGCTTATGGACCAATGTTTCGGCATAATGCCGGAACGTAGGACTATTCGGGCAGGAGTTATGTCTTCTGCCAAACTTTCTTTTTTTCCCATCAGTCGTTACGGTTAAAATATCCGGGTACTTTCTCGCCATCCACGCTGGGTGAGCAGCCGTCCCCGTTCCCAAACAGGCGTACACGCCATTCTCGTGCAGCTTGTTCATAACCTCGTCTAACCATCCAAAGTCGTAAGTCTCCTCATCCGGTTGGTTGAGTGCCCACGAGAACACATTAACTGTTGCAATATCAATGCCAGCAAGCTGAAACAACCGCATATCCTCATCCCAGATGTCCTTCGGGAATTGTTCCGGGTTGTAGTCGCCGCCATACATAATTTTGGGAAATGTCCGGCTAATCATCGAATCGCCCCCTGGGGTGTGAGTGGGATCATTGTTGCGCTGTTTGTAACTTCTAGCGGAAATGGCTCCGGCCACCGTTTGCTCAGTTGCATCGGCGATCCATCTCTTGCAGCAAATGGCTTCAGCCTTAACTGGAAAGTCGTATCCTTCGGATGAAGCAAATAACGATCTAGCGGAGGAGCTTCCCCGCAGCTATGATTGCCAATCGGTGCTTGCTGATAATCCAAGTTCACGATTGTTTCATTTAACCGAACTAAGTCGGTTGTATGTTTCGCACTCGCTACATTCGCTGCRGCATAATGACTCGCGCTTACATCGAACCGTGGCAATCCGCCAATAAACAAGCCCGTGCCTAGCGTATTGGTTACAGTCGCCCACCGTGCTTCCGTTTTATTGCCATTCTCCTGCGGTTTGATATAGGGAACGTATTGCTCCTGCACCGTTCCTGCATAAACGCCAAGCTTACCGCTCTCCTTACGGTCGATATAACATTCGTGCGGGCCAAGTCCGAACCAAGACATTCGATCGAAGGCACCGGGCAATACCATCTGCAAACCCAGACGTGGCAATGGAGGAAGCCTATCTCGCGGATTCACACGAACTGTCAGGAAGACATCCCCTGATCCGTAAACCGTATGCACCATACAGGTTTCAAAACATGTCCCTAATCCTGCTGCGCCAAGCGTTGCTTTCACCGTAACTTGCACCGCATGCTTGCCAAATGGGTGCACGGAAAATTCATTTACACGCTGTTGCAGCGCATCGTAACCCGTTTTTCTCCACTCTTTCGCTTGACGGGCGTCATTATCAATGGGCGCTCGCCAAACATTGACTTTCGGGCCGGACTGCAGAAGCGGAATGCCGTTATATTCGAATGTGGTCAAGGTTCCACTGTTTTTGTCCCAAACCATACAAAAATCGTTACCGTTTACTTGCACATTCGTGTTCTTCTCGACCATGCGCAAGCTGTGCATCGGCTTCACGTTAATCATCGGTGCGGCATACATTCCAGTGGCTAGCGGCAAATCCGCCCATGCCACTTCATGTCCTTGCTGTGACCACCGTGTCTCCTCCCGCAAAGTAAACCGAATGCGGAGCCAGCACTCGCCTTTCATTTGCTCGTATGCCCTACTGAAAGGTACGGCAATATCAGCTTTTCCTCCAGGTGGCACATCGGTTCTTGGCAGCTCACCCTGCTCCACAATGTCTCCGTCATGCAGCAGCTGCCACGAGCCATTCAGATGATCAAGGGATAAGAAGTCGTAGCGATTCTCGATACTTACGATGCCAGATTGCGTATTGATCACACGCAACTTGACCGGCTCAATCACTTTTTTGAACTCAATCAGTGAAGACTTGATCGTTCGATCTGGAAAGACCAGACCGTCAATACAAAAGTGCCCGCTGTTCGGATGATCGCCATAATCGCCGCCATACGCATACCATTCTGTGCCATCCTCTGTGTGCTGCCGAACTGCAAGGTCGGCCCACTCCCAGATCATGCCGCCAAGCAAGCGAGGATATTGATAAATAGCTTCCCAATATTCCTTCAAGTTGCCAGAAGCATTCCCCATGGCATGTGCGAATTCACACATAAGGAAGGGTCTCGGATCTTCCGTTTTCTCTCCTTCCTCAATCAGTGCGTCCAATGACGGATACATGCAGCTCACAATGTCTACAACCCCAGCATCTTTGGCCCGTTCGTAATGAATCGGGCGTGTCGGATCAGCAGCACGCACCCAGTCCGCCATCGCGTCGTGATTGTCTCCATAACCTGATTCATTCCCAAGGGACCAGATGATGATGGACGGATGATTTTTATCCCTCTCCACAGCGAAATCCCTGTCTCATTCTCCAACTCCAAAACTAAGGCGTATAAGTAGGGATCCTCCGCTGACCATTTGTGTGGAGCTGTGATGGGAAGATGCAGGTTGAGCACTTTTTTATCTGTTAGCGTGAAGGCATCGGTCTTTCCGGTGTAAATCATTTGGCGTTTATCGTCRAGCAGTGAAATATTTACGATATGGTTGTGTGCCGTACGATTTGACAAGCATGTAACCGCCATTCGGAGGCTAAGCTCTGCATCCTGCTGATCTTCACCGAAGCTGGTCTGTACGGAAACATCTTGGATATGCACATCCGGCGTTGCTTTCAAATACACGTCTCTGAAAATGCCGCTTAGCCGCCATTTGTCCTGATCCTCCAAATAGCTTCCGTCGCTCCATTGATACACCTGTACAGCGATTGTGTTTTCTCCCTCATTCAGCAAAGCAGTAATGCGAAATTCACTGTGCATATGGCTGCCCTGCCCATACCCTGCCAGTTTCCCGTTCACCCAGACATGATAAGCGGAATCAACACCTTCAAACACGAGGAACACTTGCCGATCCTCCCAGGTATCAGGTAGATGAAAGCTTCTGCGGTAGCAGCCAGTTGGATTATCGCTTGGGACATGCGGCGGATCAATGGGAAAGGGATAATAGCTGCTGGAATAATGCGGACGTCCAACTCACATCTGCATATGGCATGTAACCAGTATTGGAAGGCTCCATGCTGCGCCCAAGCACCTCTAGATTCTCCCAATCCGGAATTTCTTTCTCTCTCATCGAAATGCCCTCCTATCTTTCACCGTCAATCCCGTGTATCCCTGAAACGCAAGGCGTTATTTAAAACTAGCGCAATGACCCACGATGGGTTCCATTTATTGCTGTGCCCTCGGTGATTCCAGTAGGTTTGAAAAAAACCTTCGCCTTGCTCACCGATAACCGTAAATCCCCATTCGCCCGGTTTCGTACAAATGCCCTGTCCCATCGCTTCCAGCGACACTCGTCCCCACCGCTCATACGACTCCTTGCCTGTTAAACGGCCGAATTCCCAAAGCTCATAGGTTGGAAAAAATACATCCAAATGATGGTTTTGCACACTGACGCCTGGCCAACCAACCGCGCTAAAATCCGTGTTACGGAACGCTGATCCCAGATTGTACGCTGGATTCCACACATACACGAAAGTTAACAGCCAATCCGCAGAGATTTCAGCCCATTCCTGATACCGTTCATCCCTAGTCAAAAGAAACAGTTCGTATGCAGCAAGGAAAAAGTACATGCCTGCTTCTTTATCTTCGCACTTAGCATCCAGGGTGGAACGGGCAAATGGCCGTTCGAACGTCTCGACGTGCAGTTCATAGTAGCGCTGCATCATCGTTTCAGCGAATTCCAAGTATTTTTTCTCTTGGGTGATCCCATACGTTTTCACAAGAGCGATCAAGCAGGGGAGACCCGCTGCCGTTATCATGTCATCTGCTGGTAGGCCTTCCATTAGCCAAGCAGAAGGATAGATACCTGCTGGAAGAGCGCCACCCAGTAAGAATTCTGCGGACTCGCGTAGAGCCTCGACCCAGCCTTGCGGGACTTCTAAGCCGCTTTCCCGAAATAACCGTACAATTTCCGCCAAATCAGCGATCGTTTCACCGTAAGCCCGGCTTGAGACAACAGGCTGCTTGTTCCAGTAAAAGTCGTCCCAAACTCCCTCATCTAGACGGTACATGCTGTGTCTTACACCAGGGACATCGGTACGGCTCTGCGATACATAAAAATCAACCGCGCGTATGCATCTCAGGACTCGCTCTTGCTGTCCGCTTTCAATGCCTAATTTGGCATCGCACCAAGCCAGCTTCAGGCACTGCCCCGTCCAACCGTACATATAATGCAGCGGATGCTTGGAGACGTTCCCGTTCTGATTGGAATCGGTAAACTTCACGTAGCCTGCGGCTTCCCGCTCCCCGCTTCTATAGCGATCATCCATCGCGTTCGTCTTTAGTCTGATCATCTCATCCAGAGATAGCGGGCATTTCCCCGCTGGCTTGAAAAGCGGGATGCTTTTGCGAACAATTTCACGGAATGCATGCCCTGAACGGTCTGCAAAACCCCAATCCAGCGCATACATTTTGGTTAACGTGCTGCCTGGCGCGAAATTCATATATCCTTCGGGATAAGGTGCCGTTATGTTTTTAGCTACAAAATAAGTGTCTTTCTCACCGTTAAACATCAGAACGCCGCTTAGCGCGACTGCAATGCTGCGACTTTCCTCTTGTATCGCTCCGAGCGAGCCATAATGTACAACTCCGTCCTTCGTTTCCACATAGTCCGGTTTGGCGAACAAGGAGAAATATCGTGTCCCCTCTTCCTCCCACTCCACATTCACGCAGGGAATTGGCAGCCGGTGCTCTTCACATATATATCCATTGCCAGGTCCCACACCAAGCCTTGGAACGATCCGATTCGGATCAGAAGAAGGATTGTTATTGTAAATCATGTGCGGGATCGTCACTTTTTCGTTGCTTCGCTTCGGAAGAGAGAACATGATGCCCACGGCTGCTTCACTAATGAAGTGGTCGCTCCGATTCTCCCAACTTACTTGCATGCGTAAGAGATCATTCTCGTCCAAAGTCAGACTTAACGTAACGAACAATGCTTCTAATGAACCACTGATCCGAAGCAAATCGGTTTCTTCCGTCACTTGCACATTGGAAAGCCCCGGCGTATCCAACTGCCACGGTTTTCCCGTGGAATAACAAAACATCTCATCCAGCTGCCCTGTGAAAAAGGGTAAATGCTCACCTTCTGATCGAAGGAAGAGCTGTAAGCCTTCTTGCGTGACTGCTATTTCAGCTCGTCGCTTCTGACTGCGGCTAACAATGGCGTGCAACACTCCGGGCTCACTCCCTTCTCACTCATCAAGGCAACCAGCAAGCGATCCAATGTTGGATTAAATCCGACTCTGCCAGCTAACGGCAGGCAGATGAAGAACATGAGACCTTTGCCCACACGTTTCAATCCTACGACAGGAAGCTTCCGCTTTCCTGGTGTCTCCGAATGAGCCTGGTAGGCAAAAACAATAGGTTCGATTCCCTCACCTAGCAAATGGCTATTGGTCATTCCATCCAGCCGGTCTGTCGTCAGATTGTAAAAATAAGAGTAATCGTCCGGCTTTACGCCTGACATGTTAAGCCCATTATCTTGCATAGAAAGCGTATACACTTCTCTTAATTTCACCGTTTGAATTTGTGTATCCTCAAGCTCCCATGTCCCATTATCAGCGTGTTTCAGAATACATACTGCCGTTGCGCCATTACGAACTTTGGAGAGGATAGCTGTCCGTTCGCTGTTGAATGCTTCTGGGGAAGATATAACAAGTGTGCAATCCTCCTGCACCTCATCCGTATAACGCTCTCCAGCAACATCCAGCAGTGAACCGAGCAGCTCTGACGCTGCGTCGAGAAAAGCGACCTTCAGAGGTTTCTGGATTCTCGTCCTTGCAAAAGCCTCGAAAGCAAACTGCTGTATCGTTCAAAAGCCAAGCTTCTATTTCCAATGACTCTCTCTCATAAACCTTCCAGCGGTCGCTTCGCAAATTAACGCGAACAGGCTCCAAGCATTTTTTATACGTGAAATAAGCTGGTTTCGGTTTTCGATCGACACCGACAAGAGCTTTCATCCAGCCCGCAGGCCAAGCGTCTATCAGCAGATGAATGGCGGTAGAAACAACCCGATCCGCCCTTCTGCGCCAGGCATCCGTCATCAGCTTCGTTGCCAAGCTTTGATGCTTCTGACTAGCCTGAATCCAACCTTGCATGGTCGTTTGTTCCGCATACCAATCTCCGTGAAGATTGTAGGTCTGAGCGCCATGGATCTCATTCGGCAGCCAACGATCTTGCTCTAGTGTTGGGAGCCATTCCTTGGGATAGCGGCTTAACATGAGCTCCGCATGATCCAGCCCTTCGGTCCCATACTCTCCGCAGCCCGCTTTCCAACCCTCTCTGATCGTTGGAAGGAACCCTTTGTACATTTTCCCTACAGGAATGACGTTGTTCGTATACCACAAATTATAGCAATGAAAATCGGGCAGTCCTTCACGGGTAGGCGGATTATAATCCCCCTCCACATTCTTAACAACACGATCCGGATTCTCAACAAATATCGCTTGCCTGGAGGCTACGAAAAAAGCTTCAAGCTCATTTCTGTGTAAATAACGGTGGCCTTTGCGCCTTTTCTCAGTCCGAGAAGGCTCGTTGATCAGTGATACCATAATGGAGGATGGGTGGCTGCGAATCAGCCTTTCCATCTCTGCTGCTTGCTTCACACCTTCAACGAATTGATTTCGGCGTATAAATCCGAATGTAGGCAAATCACATTGATGCATCATGCCAAGCATATCGAAATAGTCATAAATCTCTTCCTGCACGGGGCGTTGTGTAATGCGGTAAAAATTCAAATTCGCCATCTTGGCAATCAAAATATCATCGATTAATTGTTCATAATCGTTGCTCATTATGCACTGCTGCAGATGCCCCATTTCATTGGCGCCTCTTAGTATGACCGGATGATTGTTCAGGAAGAGCGTTCCTTTCGGTACCTGATGCTCATCCATATGGAATTTCCGCATACCGAATGTGCGATCCCGGCTATCTACGCAGTGGCTGCCGTTCTTAACTTCGATGCGTACGGCATAAAGCAAAGGGGATTCCGGTTCCCACATTTTAAAAGATGGAAATTCTACTTTATAACGGAAATAATTGATGCCTGGCCCAGCATAAGCCACTGTAAATGAGATTGGCTCTATTCCTTGACCCTCGAAATTCTGAGGCATAATTTCCAGTTCCAACTCGAAATTCTCCATGACGTGCGTCGTGGTGTTCACCGCATCAATCCAGACTTCCACAGAGCCGCTGTCAATATCCGGTCTTACAAAAACATCCTGGATGAACAGCTCTGACCGCTGCTCCAGATACACCTTGTTGTAAATGCCCGCTCCCGGCGGACAGTGACTCCAACCGTTGTACGGATCATCCCAGCCTGGCCCTGTCGCTGCGTATATTTTATCGCCATCCAGCTTCGTTCCCCCGACACCCATCATTGGAATGTCCGTCTGAACCTCAACGAGCAATGTATTGTTTTCCTGCAAAAAGTCTGTCACATCAAACTCGAATGGTGCGAAGAAGCCCTCATGACTGCCGATGCATTTGTGATTGAGGTATACCGTTGTTTTATAATCAACACCCTTGAATACGAGATATACGCGTTTTCCTGCTGGCATGCCAGGATAGCCAAACTCTGTGCGGTAAAATCCCGTCCATTTGCCATCTTCCCCTGTAGGCCCACGGAAATCAGGGATCGTCACAGCTTCCCAATCGCCTGCACCATCCAGCACGCGAGTGAAACTCACATCTTTAGCTGTCTGATAACGGAATTGAAATTGACTGCATACTTGCCGATCTCGCGTCATCGATGGGGCTGGCACTAAATTTCTCATATAAGGCCTGTACTTCTCGCGCTGTTGCTTCAATTCTTCATGAAATCGCTCCATCTGAGCATCGAACGTAAGCTCATCTACGCGCACAGCTTTATCTGTGCCTGGTGCGAAATATTTTTTGTCATAGGTTATAGGCGGAATGTCCCGCAGTTCATCTTTATTTCCGGGATGTTCACGAAACGCAATTTCCGCGAACTGATCCAAACGTTTTGTTGGCTCCAAGCACATCTCCACCTTACTTCTCGTCATACCCTCACGATTTCATAGTCTAACGTATAGCCTTCTTCATCTTGCGGATACATGCACACTTGCGTCGATCCAAATCGCTGTGTCCAGCACCGTTCCTCACCTAGGAAAGGCTCTACGGCCTCTTTCACTTCATTTGTCATAAAATCATTCGTCACGATCCAACTTCCGAAGCCTGTTTTCCCACTTTTCCTTCGTTGTTCCGGGCAATCGGGAGGGAGAAGCCAGTCAGCGATGACGACAACAGCCCCGTCTTCTGCCTTTTTCGCAATCATTGAACATGTACTTGCCGAAATCGTAGTGCCACCGACAATAATTAACTTAGGCTGACCTAGTTTATCTGCAGTTACGTGTTCATCAAATGCCAGAACATTCGATAGTGGATAAAATAAAGGATGCACACGTCGATCTGCGCCTCTGCCATATCCCTCCTCGAGAGGGAATTGATTAAGCGGCACGTCCTGCTTCAACTGATGTCTCGGGAAGTCGTACCCTGGAATATGCAGGCAGCTGCCATGAGGCGGAATTGTTCCTCGACTAAGCAGATGCCAAATGTGGAATACGCTTTGGCTTTGCGCGATGTCCTCTGTCTGAAGTGTGCGATTGCCAAAAAGTCGCTCATTTTGTCCATAATTGCTATCGTCCGAATGAATAACGGCTATATCAGGATCAGCTTGGGAGTGATGCCAAGTTAACGGGTTCTCGGGAATGAATTTCCGCACGAATTGCAGCCAAACCTCACCGAATTCCGTCTTCCTGAAGCCCTCTGGCTTATGTCTAAGAAGTACGTCGATATTTTCTACGAATAAATGGGTTGGCCCCATCAAGTATCCCATCTTCAAAGCCGACTCAAATTCCTGCGGAGAATGTCCAGGAAATCCAGGAAACCGTGTAAACCATTTGCCTGTATCAGGCCCCCACAAATCCGCGCATATCCACAACGCCCGCCCATATTGCTTGGTTGCGCCCAATGCTGTAGACAGCTGCAGCGATTGGAACGACTCCTTCATGATTTTCGGGCAAAGATCCATCCCAGCTCTGGCCATTGTGTGAAACATGGTTGGAAACACATGCTCCGCTATTAACGGGACAGACACACTCGACAAACCCGTTTGTTCCACAATATGCCTTACGTGATCCGTTCTGGATCTTACAGACTGTTCCACCTTGCTCCGAGCCTGTGCCAAACTCAAACCTTCCGTACTCCCCCAATGCGGAAACCATCCATCCTTACGGTACTGTCCAGCGTTTATTTGCAAATGTTCCGGCTCATCGTACAGTAGTCCTATGCATCGACCTGAGGTGGAGGCTTCGACAATTGCCTGGTCAGGAATATCATACCGATTGGTCTCTTCCACCCAAGGTCCGTTAATGTTGCCGTATTCATTGCCGAGGCAGATGTCCATCCCTGCTGCGGTAATATCTGCAACCACATCCCAATGATCGGTGCCTGGCAGCACATGATGTACATAGAAATCCGTTCCCAATTCACGCAGACTGTTTACAAAAGCACCTGGTTCCGGTTTCGGATCCTGTGAGGGACAGATGCTTCCTGTTCCCGTCCGCATGATGAGATCCGATGCCTCTCCCGCCCATGGGTCCTGCCACGCTACGACTGGCCCCTGAATGCCTAACTTCGGTTTATGCATCACCGGTGTTCTTCACTCCCCAGCTCGCCTCAACATTCGCGAATGATTGGCGGATCATTGATAGGCAATCAGCCACTTCTTCCGGCTTCGCATGTTCCAGGATCAAGGGAACATCCGGCAACCGGCGAGCCAGGAGTTCCGCATACACGTTCCAATCTGCTTGACCCGCCCCGACCCGAGGAGTCGTAAATCCTTCCGCATCGTACAAAGCATCTTTGGCATGCGCGATGGGACAATAATCGCCGATGTGATCGAACATTTTCGCCATCGCTTCAGGTTGTCTGCTCAAATCTTCCTGCTTCAAGTAGTTAAAGGGATCCATAATGAACGCCAATCCTTCCGTTCCTAGGCGCGCCAACATATCCTTGGCTTGTTCCGTCGTGGCAAGCACATTGTTTACAAAGCCTTCGACCAGCAGAACAGCCCCCTGCTTCACCGCCCGGTTGCGCAAGCGATCAACGATTTGCAGCAGTTGTTCCCATGCTTCAGGGGTACGGTTGCCCTCGTAATCGCGCCAAGCATTGGTGGGATGAAGACTTCCGGTCTCTGTCGCCATATACCTAGTTCCATAAATCGAACATAGGTCGATCATCTTTTCCAATTGCTCCAGCTTGACTTCCCTTTTTTGAAGATTAGGATTCATTAAATTGGTATAACCGGATAAGCCGATGACTGTGATACCCTTACTCTCAAAAATCGAGCGGATTTTCTCAGCACGAGTGAGTGAAAAGGGTTGGTCATCCATCACTTGCATCGCTTGTTTGGGATCAATTTGCACATATTTCATGCCCTGATGCCGAGCATCTTCTGCCATGGCTTCCGCGCTCCAGCCCATATAGATGTAGCTCATAAATCCGAGTTGGTTCATCCCACAACGCTTCCTTTCAACAAATCCTCTCTTTCCACTACACACGCTTCTTGGC
>NZ_JBFTQB010000316.1:0-6491 GCF_056398785.1 Paenibacillus sp. 01T422
TAAGCCACTGTTCTGTTACGGACTCAGGAGCCGTTATTTGGGCAAATCCGGCTGGATTTGCGATGCTATCGGACTGAGGAGGCGTTATTCATGGTCTTTGCCGTTGTTTTGGGCAAGATCTTGTTCAATAACGGCACCTGAGTCCGTTAGATATTAATCCTAGTCCAAAAGTGGCAAATAGGGTTATCTCAGTCCGTTAGCCGTCAGGCTGGTGCTCGCTCGGAGCAAGCCGTCAGGCTGGTGCTCGCAGGGGGCAAGTTAGCGGCTGGCGTCCCAAGAGGGTGAGCTAGTGGTTGAAGGAAGCTTAATAGTCGAGGGAAAACATCGACTATAGTAGTCAGCTAGTTGAAGTGCCATGAATACACCATTAKGCKCTCAGCCGTCAGTCCTYGTTCCCACCATTAGGCTCTCAGMCATCAGCTCCTTGTTCCCACCATTAGGCTCTCAGCCRTCARCTCCTYGYTCCCACCATTATCCACTCAGCCATCAGCTCCTTGTTCCCACCATTAGGCTCTCAGCCATCAGCTCCTTGCTCCCACCATTATGCCATTATGCGCTCAGCCGTCAGTTCCTTGTTCCCACCAGTAAGCGCCCAGCAGTCAGCTCCTTATTCCCATCCGTGAGCCCCCGTTCCACCAGGTGCACAGCCTGACAGCCTCAGTACGAGCAAGCGGCACTGGCGTGGAGAAGGAAGTAGGACGAGCGGCTGGTGCAGTGTATGCATTAAGATGAAGCCGTGACACGACAGCAACGAAATCAAAGACGAAAAAAAGGAGCCTCTCGGCTCCTTCTCATGTTCTTTATGACCGCTGTTCCGGCACCGGCAAGCCCAGATGATGATAGGCTTGAGGCGTAACAGTCCGCCCTCTCGGAGTACGCTGCAAAAATCCGATTTGCAGCAAATAAGGCTCGTAGACGTCTTCGATCGTCTGACTCTCTTCACCGATGGTGGCAGCGATCGTCTCCAGCCCTACAGGGCCACCCTGGAAGCTCTGAATGATCGCCCTCAGCATCTTGTGGTCGATCTCATCCAGACCGAGGTCATCGATCTGGATGCGCTTCAGCGCCTCTTTGGCGATGTCCAGCGTGATAATGCCATCGCCCTTCACCTGCGCGAAGTCGCGAACCCGCTTCAACAAGCGGTTCGCGATACGCGGTGTTCCGCGCGAGCGCATGCCGATTTCGCGCGCAGCCTCACCCACGATGCCGACCTGCAGGATGTCGGCCGTGCGGGAGACGATGTAGGTGAGCTCCTCCACCGTATAAAACTCCAGCCGGCTGACGACTCCGAAACGGTCGCGCAGCGGCGCAGACAACAAACCGACGCGCGTCGTCGCGCCGATCAGCGTAAACGCCGGCAAGTCCAGCCGCACCGAGCGTGCGCTCGGCCCCTTGCCGATAATAATATCAAGGGCAAAATCCTCCATCGCTGGATACAGCACCTCTTCCACCGTACGGTGGAGGCGGTGAATTTCGTCGATGAACAGCACGTCACCCTCCTGCAAGTTCGTCAGGATGGCAGCCAAATCGCCCGGCCGCTCAATAGCGGGGCCGGAGGTTGTTCGTATGCTCACGCCAAGCTCGTTGGCGATGATGTTGGACAGGGTCGTCTTCCCGAGCCCTGGCGGTCCATAAAGCAGCACATGATCCAACGCTTCCTTGCGCATCTTGGCGGCTTCAATATAAATCTTGAGGTTCTCCTTAGCCTGCTTCTGGCCGATATATTCAGCCAAATAACGGGGACGCAGACTGTACTCTATGACGTTGTCCTCCATCATCAAATTAGCTGATATAATCCGGTCATTATCCATGGTGATCCTCCTAAGAGCTTTCCCTAGGAAAGCTTTCTTCATTGATAGGCAAGTATTAGTTCAGGTAAGCTACTTGCTACATCGTATACAAGGCTTGCAAAGCAAGCTTCATCAAAACATCGACAGAATCAGAAGGATTTGCTTTGGGCTTCACTTGCAGCCATGCGCGATCCGTTTCTGCTTCCGTGTAACCAAGCGTCATCAAAGCTTCTTTCGCTTCTGTCCAAACTTGACCGCCCTCTGTAAGTTGCGCTGAGCCCACTACACTTAAAGCTACAGCCGCTTCAGGACTTGAGAACGTCACTGAACCTAATTTGTCCTTGAGGTCCAAAATAATCCGCTGCGCCGTCTTTTTGCCGATGCCAGGCAGTTTGGTTAAGAAAGCCAAATTTTCTTGGCTAATCGCCAAAATGACAGCCTCCGGTCTTCCTCCTGCTGCAAGAATGCCCAAAGCTACCTTAGGGCCAATCCCTGTTACATCAAGCAATAGGCGGAATAAAGACTGCTCATCTCTAGAGATAAAACCAAATAGCAAATGAGCATCTTCCCTTACGTGATAATGGATGAACATAGTAACATCTTCATTATCCTTATGCGAAAGCGCATAGGGATTAGGACAAAATACACGATAACCTACACCGTTCACATCCAGCACAGCATACTCACTCTCGCGCAGCGCAACTTTCCCTCGTAAGAAATCTATCATCTTTTCTTGACCTCATTTATTCTAGATTGCAAAGCAGAAGAATGGGCATGGCAAATAGCGATCGCCAGAGCATCCGCTACATCATCAGGCTTGGGCACCTGCGATAGTTTGAGTAATATTTTGACCATTTCCTGGACTTGACGCTTCTCCGCATTTCCGTAACCGACAACGGACTGCTTCACTTGCAGCGGTGTATACTCCGCAATCGGCAGACCTGCCTGAACACCGGCTAGGATCATGACACCACGTGCTTGCCCTACGGTAAAGGCTGTCGTTACATTTCGGTTAAAAAAAAGCTTCTCTATGGACATAGCGTCCGGTTTATACTTTTCTATCAATTGCGTTGTAGCGTCATAGACATCCTTCAGCCTCAGACCTGGATCGGTATGTGCTTCCGTCTGAATTGAACCGTATTGCACAGGAACGAGCTTGCTGCCAATCTTATCAATAAAACCAAAACCTACAATCGCGATACCCGGATCAATCCCCAGAATACGCACAGCATTACTCTCCCATCTAAAAAAAGCGAACATATGTAGTCATTTCTAATTATAGCAGATAACAAAAAAAAGAGATAGACTCGGGATTTCCCCTCATCTACCTCAACTTTTAGGCTTATTTATGGCCTTGTCATCGCTTTTTCTGTTTCTTCCACGGCATAATCGCTGAATGTTGATAATACGCTATTATACTCCTCCATATCAGAGATGCGAATACCCTCGCGCAGCTTCTCCACCGTATCTAGGGGCAGGCTGCTTTCCAAATGCTTAATGTTTAATTGAAAAAATGTCCGTATCACATTATCTTTCGCAGGAGTACCGTTAAACAATGAAAGGTTGCTGCTGCCATCGATGCCGAATACCGCTTTCTCCTTGCAAGTCGGAGACAAATCTTCGATGTTTTCGGTAAATGTGACCTCTCCGTTAGGGCTGACACTGAGCAGCCAGTTCGGATGCTTCATTTGCATATTAAGCAGCTGTTCTGAGGTTTGCAGACCGAGTGTACTCTTCTCTTCTCCGCAAACGTAAGACTTGAGCATGTAGCTTTCTCTGGTATCTGTGATCCGCTTCAGCGTCGCTTCCGCTTCTTTCAGACGTACATCGTCTTCCGGCGTTAATTGAGCCATCGTAGCTTGAGTCGGAGAATTGCTTGTACCTGAAAAACTGCCTGTTGCATATCCGATCCAACAAACCGTACCTACAAGGAAGATCATCCCTAATGTCAACCAACTGCGTTTCCAGCGCAGCCTTCTTTTCCAATGCTTCAAAAATCGTTGTACATCCACTGGTATCCCCTTCTATTCTCTTTTTCCGTATTGTTTCCATTTGCATGAGACGCTATACATCATTTACCATAGGGAGAGTAGCATCAAACCAATCAAGACGGACGGTGAAGCTCTATCATGAAAGGTAAAAGACGAATTAAGCGTACAACACTCCTGATTATAGGAGTTGTCCTATTGTGGGGAGCCGTTGCCATTTGGAATGAAGTACTCAAAACTGAAAAAGGCGTGACCACACCACGCTCCACTTCAGCCTCATACCCGACCACTGACATGAAAAGTAACCAAACTTCCATAAATAAGGCAACAAATGGAAATGTATTGAGTATAAAATAGCTATAAAATTTGACTGTAGCCACAGAAATGATATAGTCAGAAGTAGATGAAATATTCTCATACTTATCCATGGAAAACGATATATATTTGAAAAAGGCTGCCAGCCGGTTTTCTTAAAGAAAACGCTAAGCCAATGCTTTCGAAGACAGTTTTCTTACGAAAACTCTAAGGAGGGGAAACACCATGAATGTGGCAGAACTTCAATTAATTCAATTATCCAGACGAGGCGATCGCAACGCTTTCGTTGAATTAGTCGAGTTATACCGTAACAAAATACAAAAGCTTGCTTTCCGCATGCTTCATAACAGGCCTGATTCGGAGGACATCGTTCAAGAAACATTTATTCGCGTTTACTTGAATTTGAATCACTACGATGAAAGTCAGAACTTTTCTACTTGGATTTATCGGATCGGCAAAAATGTCGCCATTGATTTGCTGCGCAAAAAACGGCCGGTTCAATCCTTGGATGCTGAGCTGAACGATCATGACGATGATTACAGCTATTACAGTAAGCTCGCCAGCCAGGATCAGTCACCTGAGCACGCAGTTCTGCAAACAGAAATCCAAGATCACATGCACACTTCCATCAATAAACTGGCCGACAAATATAAAAGTGTCATTACGCTTTACTATCTGGAAGAGCTTTCGCTTCAAGAAATTAGTACCAAGCTTAACTTACCGATTACAACGGTCAAAACACGTCTGCACCGCGGGCGGGAGCTGCTCCGCAAGAAGTGGGGCATGAATTTCGTCGTTGGCCTCATGGTCTTCTTCACCATTGGGATGATTGCTTAATGTTCCGTCAGCTTAAATAATAAAAAAGCCTCCAAATCCACGGACTGTGGACTCAGGAGGCTTCTTTTTTGTTCAGAAATTAATCCAAGGAATATTGGGTCTAGATTCCTGCGAATCCAAAGTCGCTCTTTGCTGACGTCTTACGAATGCATTGAGTGCATCTGTTCCGTTCAATTTTACTCTTTTAGAAGAGCTGTTGCTGTTTTTGGATTTCGTTGATTTGTTCGTGCGAATATCAATTTCTACGACTTCATCCTTATCGCTTTCTTTCATAAGTTCATGCGTATGAACCTGCGGCATCATAGGCGACTCGAAAGGTGCTTGATAGTGACCTCCGGCATAAGGGATACCATATGGCCCCGGTTGAAAAGCAAACGGATTATGCCCCGCCTGCCCCATATCAAAAGGAGTGCCTTGCGGATATAAATCAGGCATGTAAGGCATATTCGGCATAGCCGGCATGGTTTGCATATCAGGCGTGTTAGACATAAATGGCATATTAGACATGAATGGCATTGCATTCATATCAGGCATGTTAGACATGAATGGCATTGCATTCATTTCAGGCATGTTAGACATAGATTGCATTGTATGCATATCGGGCATGTTAGACATGAATGGCATTGTATTCATTTCAGGCATGTTAGACATGAATGGCATTGTATTCATTTCAGGCATGTTAGACATAGATGGCATTGTATTCATTTCAGACATGTTAGACATGAATGGCATTGTATTCATTTCAGGCATGTTAGACATAGATTGCATTGTGTGCATATCGGGCATGTTAGGCATAGATGGCATGCCATGGTGGTAGCCATGCTGGTGACCATCCCATGGATTTCCTACAGGACCCGTCGGAAAACCTTCTTGAGCTGTCATCCATGGTTGTTCCATCATGGAAGGGCCTCCACAGCCGCAACCCTCGTTGCTCATAGGGAACGTGTTCATTTGAGTATGATGAGGTGCCTGCTCCCAAGGCTGCTGTTGGTACGGCGTAAAGGCTGGATACGCTGCTGCTTCTGGCTGGTTAGCCTCTGGATAAGCGAATACTTCCGTTGCCTTAATATGAAACTGCTTGAAAGGATGAACGGCTGGCTGCTCATATGGTTCTTGCAGCGTAATAACCCCAGGCTCCATTTCTGGTATTTCAGGCATCAAAGTCTGCTCTGGCACAGGTGCAGGTGCAGTAGGCATTGGTTGCATTGGCATTGGCATTGGTTGCATTGGCATTGGTTGCATTGGCATTGGCATTGGCATCGGCATCGGCATAGGTTGCATTTCCTCTGGCATAGGTTGCATTTCCTCTGGCATCGTTTCTTCCGGAACTGGTATATATGGCGGAGGGCTTGCATCATTCGGAGCCATTGGCTGTGCCTCTGGCATATGATCAAAAGGCATCGTTGACGCTTTTGAAGGCGGATGCGGGTTCATGCCAGTAGTTTCATGATGCATTTTGGGAACAAATACAACTTCTCCTGTCATAAGTACGTTGGGATTCTTCAGCTGCGGATTCGCCCCAATCATCGCCTGAAGAGGTACATCCCAGGCTTTCCCAAGC
>NZ_JBFTQB010000317.1:0-6487 GCF_056398785.1 Paenibacillus sp. 01T422
AATAAGACCCTGTAGTTCCGCATAAACCAAAAATTATTCGATTTTCTCAGAATAACGCCCTGTAGTTCCGCTTCACCTAGTATTGCTCAACAATAAGCATGCTTCAGACAGCAAATAGGCCAATCAGCGCAAAAAGAGGCCACCCTCAAGTAGAAGCACTCTACTCGCAAGGCAACCTCTTAGAGCTCCAAGCTCTACTCACAATCCTTGAAGCGCAGTCTTAAGCCTAGCCGTCACGTCCGGATAATCCTCCGCGACATTCCGATTCTCCCACGGATCGCTCCGCACATGATACAGCCGATCCTCCCGATCCCGCTCAGCGATCAGCTTCCACTCCCCGTCCGAAGCGATCCGCCACGAGCTGGGATGCTGTGGTCCTTCGTCCAAGCCAGACACTTGAACGTCGCGCAAACTGCTCACCCCTTCGCCGCGCACCACGCTTTTCAGCGAAATCGAGTCTTTCGCTTCTTCCATGGTCAGATCCGTCAAATCCAGTATCGTGCTTGCCAAATCCTGCAGTTCTACCAGCGCTTCACTGTACTGATCCTTCTGAATGCCAGGCCCGCTAATTACCAGCGGAATGTGCACGGAACCACGCTCAGGCTTGCATTTCCCGAATTTATCGAAATCCCCCAGCATATCGCCATGATCCGAGGAATAAATGATCACCGTATTCTCCAAGTCGCCTCTGCGCTTCACTGCATCAAGCAGATGACCGATATTGCGGTCGATATTCTCCAGCATGGCGGCATAGTTTTGCCGAATTCTATTCCAGGTTTCCTCCGGAACGCTGCTGTTGTTCGGCTCTGCGAATTGCACCTGCTCCCAATCCGCTTTCATCCGGTGCGTAATATCCCATGGCTCATGCGGGCCAACGAAGTTCACCATGAGAAACCAAGGCTGGTCAGCAGGGAAGTCCTCCAGCATTTGCACGCCATTTCGCGTCAGCCAATTATCGCAATACGCCTCATCCGGCAAATCCGTGGCATCGGTTCGTTGACCGCGATCTTGCATATCCTTCAGGTGTATGTCAGCTAATCCTTCCTGATACAAATAGTTCATGTAAGGATCTTTCGGAGACTCTTTGCCCGAAATAATGGCATCAATTTTGCCTGCGTTATCTATCGCATCTGTATAACCAAGCTGGCTTAACTCATCAATCCAGCCATCCAGCCCCCACCAATGAGTGGCTTTGTGCAGATCGAACTTGCCGACACCGCCAACCCGGTAGCCATGATCTTTCAAGACCGAGTAGAACGTTTTGCGTGACAAATCGTAATTTTCATGATTGCCGGTCACTCTCGGCTTATTGTATCGTAATCCCGATGCCAGGCAAGCACGAGCCGGTGCGCACAAGGGAGATGAGGTTATCGCCTTGGTAAAGGTAACACCTTGCTTCATTAAAGCTTCCATATGAGGCATTCTGATTGGCAATGGCTCCATGCCCATAGCTGCGACAACAGCCGGCGCGTAAGGCATCCAATCCCCACGATGCGTATCAGGAAATAGAAACAGGAAGTTGGGACGGCTCATCCTTTGCTCCCCATTTCCTGAAGGATTGGATCTTGGACGTTGTGCTGCCATGCTAACAACTCATGTTGCAATCGCTGCAGCTGCTCCTGCCTTGCGGAATCCTCCGCCAAATCACGGGTTTCCCATGGATCGTCGTATAGATCAAACAACTGGATCCGATTCGTGCCCACTTCGCCGCTGCGGAAGTAGCGAATTAGTTTCCAGCGTCCGTCACTCACCATACGCTGAACATTTTTATATGCGGCAAATACGCTTTTCCTTGACTCCGTTTCCTCACCAGCTATCATTCGGCCCATGCTTTTACCCTCAACCGTTTGGGGGAGCGATGTTCCCGTCAGTTCACACAATGTCGGGAAAATATCCATTTGACAGCCAAGACCACTGGCCACCGCCCCTTGCGGCAGTCCGGGTCCTTGCATGATGAGCGGAATATGGATGCTGTGATCATACAAACTTTGCTTGCCCATTAGCCCATGCTGCCCCAAGGCGATGCCATGATCAGCCGTATATACAATGATCGTCTGCTCGCGCTGATTGGTTTGGTCAAGTGCCTGCAGAATACGGCCGATTTGCTCATCCATATGCGTAATCATGCTGTAATACTCAGCTAGATGCTGACGAATTTCTTCTGACCTACGCGGAAAAGAAGCTAGCTTCTCATCACGCACATGCAGTTCGCCATTATCAAAAGGATGCTCCGCCATGAAATTGTCAGGCAACGGGATATGATCTCTCGCATAGAGATCCAAATAGGCTTGAGGCGGAGTCCGTGGATCATGCGGTGCTGTAAAAGCCACGTATAAAACAAACGGCTCTTCTTCCTTATATTGCTGGATAAAATCAATGGCTGTTTCTGCAAAAAGCTCCGTCGAAAACATCTCGCTTGGAACTGCATGATCCGCATGATACCCACCTGCGGGGTCATAATCATGCATGGGCAGGCCGATATGATCGCCCATGCCACCGAAGAAAATGTTCGCCCCGTCCGAAAAACTTCGGGCATAGCTCTCTTTGCCATTGTGCCACTTACCGATGCCACAGGTCCGATATCCCTCTCTGCGGTACACCTCAGGCCATGTCGGGAGGGAGGGATTAATCGCCCATAGCTGCGGATTCTCCGTCTCTCCCAGCTTAACTTCTTTTTCCGTCACCGTTGCTTGGAACACATTCGTCCCCGTCAAGAGACTGGCCCGGCTGGGTACACAGAGTGCAGCCGTTTGTCCTCCCATCGTGTAGATGGATGTAAACCGTACCCCCTCAGCTGCCAGACTATCCAGAACAGGTGTTTGTACCACCTGATTGCCATAAGCGCCAATCCCGTCGAACCGATGATCATCCGCGATTAAAAATACGATATTCGGCTTTTTATCCCGAGCTTCATGTTCTCTCATTTTAACCTCCAGAATCAGATGTTTATTTGATGGCGCCGCTCGTCAGGCCGCGCTGCATATACTTTTGACCGAAGATATACAGAATCACTACCGGAATCGTAATTAAAACAAGCGCAGCAAACACTTTATGGTAATCGGAGGTATACTCTTTGATGAAAAATTTGGGAGCCATGGTCACGGTCAGCATCGTTTCCTTACTAATGAAAACAAGCGGAAGTACGTACTGGTTCCAGGAATTGAGAAAGGCTAGAATGCCAATGGTTGTCAACACCGGTATGGCCAGTGGCAGCATCACGTGAACGAATCTTCCCCACGCATTGGAACCGTCAATCTCCGCAGCTTCCAGAAGCTCGCCTGGCACCTCATCGAACGCGTTACGGGCTAGCAGCAAGGAAAATGGAATGCTCATCGCGACTTCCGGACCAATCAGGGACAGATACGTATTCATCCAATGGAAGGACTTGATGGTTTGGAACAAAGGAACGAGCATCGCAACAGGAGGGATCATCAGACCGATCAAACAAATGGCAAAGACAGAAGAATCCCCGGGAAATCTCAGTTTGCTGAAGCCAAACGCCGCTAAGGATACAACGATTAGAAGCAGCAGCACGACCGAAGTCGATACAATAAAGCTATTGATTAGAAAGTGCGGAAATAAGTCCAAACTTACGACGGCTTGATAATTCCCCCACTGGTCACCCTCTAACGAATACATCACCAGATAAACCATGGGAATCACCCAGATAGCAGCGAGGATTAGGAGAAGAAGATTCATCGTGATCTTCTCAGAGCGTTGCATGCGACCGAACATCCTTTTACCTCCTAACCTTGTTATAGACGCGGAGCTGGAAAGCCGTATAACCAAAGGCGATGAGCAGTAGAACAACGGAAACCGCTCCACTGTATCCCGTTCTATATTTGAGAAGAGACTCCCGGAATAAGAAAGTGGAGATGAGCTCCGTCTCTCCTCCCGGACCGCCCTCTGTCATGATCCAGATTAAGTCGAATACTTTGAGCGCATGGATAATGCCAAGAATGAGTAACGTGATGTGGGTACCGCTGAGCATGGGAAAAATGATATGGCGGAATTGCCTTAGCACTCCGGCTCCATCGATTTTGGCGGCTTCGAAGATTTCCTGGTCAATATTTAACAGACTGGTGTAGTAAATCAGCATGTAGAATCCCGTATTGGCAAAAATGTAGACGGCAGCAATCGCATTCAGCGCAGTAGCTGGCTCAGACAACCAGGAATGTGTCCAGCTGTCCACACCTGCAAACCGCAGCATGGTATTGAGCAAGCCAAAATTCGGTTCATAAATGCCGGCGAACGTCGTGCCAACCGTGACAACGGCAATCACATGCGGCAAAAAGAAGATGGATTTAAACAGCCCATCTGCCACCCAAACGCCGTTAAGCAAGGTTGCAAGCAACAGTCCAAGCGCCATTGAGAGTGGAATCGTTATAACTAGAAAATAGAACGTATTGCCAAGTGCTTGATAGAAATTAGGATCATGAAGCAGACTCACATAATTGTCGAGACCGATAAACACTTTGCTGCCAATGCCCGACCACTCAAAAAATCCGATATAAACATTATAGAAAATGCCAAAAAAAGTGAACACCGAGACAAAAAGTAATAAGGGCAGAGCAAAATATAAGCCAGTGAAGCGTCCTCGCTTTTTCTTTTTTGATTTGGCTGCTGCTGGTTTCGTTGCCGTTAACACGATATCCACTTGGCTCCTCCTCACAACCTTCACGAGGGAGGGACCTCTGCCTGCCAAGCTGCCGCTCACAGAGACCCGCTACTTCATGAATGTAAGCTTAATTAATGAAACGCAATGTAGTCCAAATGAGCGAAATAGTTGTTCGAATTCGGGTTCTTCGTATGTTTCACGACTACTTTAATGGTATGGTTGCCTGCCGCCAAATCTTGCTTATCGTATGCGAGCACCTTATTCTGCTGCGAGGCCGCATAGGAGTCGAAGGTCGTCTGGAGGACGCCGTCTACATAGATATCGAATTTGCCGCCGCCTGCTCCTTTTTGGGTATACAGCTTAACGCCTGTTCCATTAAAAGCGTACTCGGCATACGCATCCTGCGTACTGCTGTACGAAATCGTTCCCTCGTAGCTTGCAGCCCTGGAAATGTGATTCCAAGTACCGCTGTAGGTGATGGCTGCATTCGTATCATCAACGATTGTATCCGTTTGTGTCTGCACGGGAGTCCCCAAATACTCGAACAAATCCAAATTCACGTTAGTGCCGCTTGCGTTAGGATTCTTGGTGCCTGTTGCGACCATTTTAATTGTATGCGTAGCGTTCGTGAGCGACGTTGTCTCGTAAGCAACAACATCAAAATCTGCTGACGCCGAATAGGAATCATAGGTCGAGACCTTATTCCCATCGATATATACATCGAAGATGCCTGTCGATGAATTCTTTTTCGTAATCAGCCTCACGCCTGTGCCTGTAAACGTATATTCTGCGGAAGCACCCGCCTGACCACTGTTTCGGTCTGTGCTTTTGAAGTAGCTGGAATTGCTCTGATCAGCCCAAGTGCCGCTGTAGGTGATGAGCGGACTTCGATCATCGGTTTGCTTCCACCTTGGAATCAATCCAATATTGTGCATCAGGTTGAGCCCTGCCTGCGAAATTTTCCCATTCGGTCCAGGCGGCACGCTTACGGCAAATGAGGCATACCTTTTGTTGTAATAATGCACCTTATTCGCCGTATATGCTGCGCTGCTCCATGGTGCCGCTGGCGATTCATTATTCGTAAAAGACCAATAATCTGTATATAGGCTCCACGCTTCTTCCCACGGAGTGCTATTGCCAACAGGCGGGTCGCCATTCACTAATTCTGTCACGTGCACATCGGAATCAGCCGCTTTATCATCATCATGGAAAAAGACGAGCGTATTCGGCTGGATCGATTTCACATGAGCTTCCAACTGAGCCGCTTGGCTGTTATTGATAGCTTTGGCATGATCGAACCAGATCGCAATAACGTCCCCATAATTCGTTAACAACTCGGTCAGCTCATTTTTGGCAAAATCCGTATACGCGCTATTCCCCATGACGCCTTTCGGAAAATGGTACCTGTCATCCGCATTGAAATAGATGGCGAACTTCAATCCGTATGTCGCGCAGGCATCGGAAATCGCTTTGACGACGTCGAGATTCGGCGCAGAGCTTGTGGCGATATCATAAGTCGTATACGCGCTATCCCAGGCTGCCCAGCCATACCGGTGTTTGGCTACGGCAATCACGTAGTCCATGCCGGCGTCTTTCGCAGCAGCTACCCACTGATTCGCATCAAAATCTGTCGGCGCAAACAGCGTGGAAGGAAAATTCTGCGGATCCCCATCGCCGCCAGCTGTACCTGTGTAAGTGTTCAATCCATAGTGTGGGAAAAATCCAAAGCCCAATTGTACGTATTCGTCCGGTGTTATCGCCTTAGCGCTGGGGATAAAGGTAGAAACGGACAGCACAGACGCGACGAGCAGGCTGCCCACAGCTAGTATCGTTTTCTTTTTCATGGCTATCTCCTCCCCCCTGTTAGCG
>NZ_JBFTQB010000318.1:0-22678 GCF_056398785.1 Paenibacillus sp. 01T422
GGATTCCGGTGGATATCGAAGACCTCCGGATGCTCRAATAGGTCTTCGTCATGGTTGGCCGAGCCAATCCAAATATGAACCATTTGCCCGGGAGTTAGTGTTTGTCCGCGTAAAACTGTAGCCTTTTTGACCGTTCGGATCATCGTTTGAACAGGGGAACAATAACGAAGGACTTCCTCAAGAGCCTGTGGAACTAATAGCCGATTCTCTAGAAGCTGCTCTTTGGCATCAGCCTGACTATCGATCATAAATAATGCCGAGGAAATGAGATTGGTTGTCGTTTCATTGCCTGCAACAAGCAGCAGGATGCAGAAGCCGATTACTTCCAGGTCGCTTAATTGTTCACCATCTGCCTTCGCACGGACGAGGCGACTAATCAGATCATCCTGCGGTTCAAGCCGTCTCTGATTGGCTATTGCAGTAAAATAGATACTCATCTCTTGCTGGCATTGATAATATCGCTCGGTGTTATTTCCGACCAGCGCTTCCGACCAATCTTTGAAGCGCTTTCGATCTTCCAGAGGAACACCTAACATTTCGGCAATGACGATTATCGGTAATGGACTTGCAAAATGATGAAGCCCATCCATCTTACCATTCGCTTCCATTTGGTCACATAGCTCATTCGCTATCGCTTCAATCTTTGATGTCAGACCTTCAATAACCCGAGGAACAAAAGCCTGAGAAACGAGCATCCGCAATTGCCGATGTTTAGGCGGATCTTGTCTTAGAACACTCGACTCAATTGGATCTATCATCGTTTCGACGCCTTGCGAAGAAAAATGCTCATGATCGGAAAAAATCGTTTTGACGTCTTCGTATTTGAAAACGTCCCAGGAATTAGTCTCTTTTTTAAACCGTACGGGGGAGGAGGCACGCATTTCTTTAAAATAAGATAAAGGCAGCAATTCATTGGCTGTTCTCCAATCCATATGTTACACCATCGCTTCCATCTCATATGATTTATACTGACTGGTCAGTATAGTGACGACAAAAAAGGGCGGTTACTCACCGCTAGTCAAAAACAAACCCGATGTARTGATCGTATAAAAAAATTGTTCAATATGCTCACGAGATAATTCATTCTTATTGTTCAAGAAATAATTACTTGCGCTGTCGAGCATCCCAACGATCCCCGCCGCTGCCAACTTGCAGTTAACATCACGAAGTACGCCTTCCTGCTTTCCTTCTTCTAAGACGTCCGCAAGAAAATGAATATAGTCAATCCTTAGTTTCTTCAGTTCTTCCAACACTTCCTGATCGATGCCGTTGGATAGTTCATTGAAAACGATATGCGCTAAATGGCTTGATTCCAAAAATAGGTCGAGGTTATGCCTGATGATCCTTTTGATTTGCTCTTCCAAAGTAAGATTGGCTATAAGATCAGCCTGAACTTTATCAATAATCTGCTGAAAACCATCTTTAACAAGCGTCTTAAACAATTGAGCCTTACCTGGAAAGTGATAGTAAAGTGTTCCCTTGGCAACATTGGCTCTCAAGGCAATTTCATCCATACTTGCCCGATGGTACCCGTTTTCTGAAAATACTTCGACTGCTGTTTGGATAATTTTCTCTTTGCTCAAGAAGATCCGCCTCTCGTTAAATGAGTTAAAACTGACTGGTCAGTACAACGAAATTGTAACATGTTGGAAAAAGCTCTGTCAACTGTTCTTGAACGTGCTGATTGTCTATGCAACGACAAAAAAGCCACTCTTTTGGTGGCTTTTTATAAAGCAATTGCTGAATGCTGCTAGCTATTGGATTAGCATGCAACTTATCTATTTCCTATTTCCGCTCTAATGGCTGCTCGTTCTGTCGAAGGCAGCGTTTTTAGATGCTTCAAGTAAATATCGAAGAGCGCTGGAATCGTATCGTGGACATTAAATTTGTCCTCAACAAATTTCCGACCTACCCATCCAAGATCTTCCCGTTCACGCTCTTTGAGCTCCAATACCGCCTTAATGTCGGACTCGAACCCTTCAATCGTCCATGGCTTGCTCGGTCCGTGATCGCAAAACCAAGTATCCCATGCTTTCGCATACAGCTCCTTGCTCATAATGCCCATATAACCGGTAGCCCCTGCAACAATCGTCGGGCATTCACAAGCGAGCGCTTCTAACGCAGCACGCCCCGTCCCTATAAAACAATCGCTTGCGGAGTAATAAGCGCACATATGAAGAGACTCTCCCGCTAGTTGTATGAATTCGACACCAGCTTCTTCTTGAATGCGCGCCATTTCTGTTTGAACTAGCTCCTTATGATGTCCACCGCCGACAATAATCAGCTTGAGCTCCGGGTAATCACCTGCAATAAGTCTGCGGCAAGCTTCCATAATCGCAAGAGAAATATCCGCTTTCTCGAATGACAACCTTGCTGCGTAAGTGATAACCGGAGCGTTATTRGCGACTCCCCAGGATGCACGCACATAAGGTTTGGTCGACTTGTGGGCTGAGAACTCAGACACATCGATCCCATTTTGCAACAGGATGGAGGAGACCTGGTTAGCCTTTAACGTTTTAACAATCGATTGGCTTACAGCCAGCACGGTATCGCATTCTTTGACTAATGGAATTAACGATGCATCAACGAATCCATGTACGGTAAACACGACTGGAATATTCATTTCCTTCGCAGCCTGTACCGCGAAGATGCCAGACGGCCACTGATGAGCATGCAATATCGAAATATCTTCGTTACGGATAATAAGCTTCAAGTAATCAATGACTTCAGCCTTACTCTCCGTATTTTCTTTGAATTCATCGGTCACAAAATCGACGGTATACACTGGGCAGCCAAGCGCAGCAAAGGCATCTAACATTCTTCCTGTCTTAGCAGCAACGACCACATGCGCACCATTTCGCATTAGCTCACGCGCTAAGCCTAATGTGTGCGTCTCCGTTCCTCCCACGTTAAACTGGTCAATGACCAGAAGGACTCGCAGATGCTTCTGCATTCTGCGAATTTCTGAAGCAGGAAGCTGCACCATCTGTGGTTTGCCTTCAAACCGGACAACATCCTTCAGATGAATGGTGCCGCTTTTCTCATTCTTGATGACGATCACATTTTGATTCTGCGAAGTTGGTTTCTTCCTGGCTGGTTTGCGTAAGGAAGACACGACTTTCCTCTTCGGCAACGGCAAATTCCTCACTCCTTTCATGTGCGCTCGCACCGGGGCTGTTTGTCTTGTACTCCTATAATGTATGAGTGAGGAAGGTTCTTTGCATGGTTGCTTATAACGATTACTAAAATTTCCATAAAACCCATCTTTTCAGCTCCACGCGTGAAGGAAAGGAGATCTTAAACTTGTTTGATAAGAAGAAATGTTCGCTTTTAAGCGATACCTGTCGAGCTCCCAATTTGCTAAAATTTGAGAGGAGGTTTGTTCTAATTTTTCTGCAAGTTGCTCTTCGTCCGTCGAAATAACATAGGACGGCAATCCGATGGACTCGACGAAATCAAATGTTTTCATACGATAACCAAGCGCGATGAAGGGAACCTCTGCCGCAGATGACATCACATTGGCGTGTAGTTTGAAATTCACCGTGAAATCGCAGCGCTTCATAATTCTCATTAATGCTTGCGCCGTATAAACCTTCGGTGCAATCCGGACGGCTTCCGTATTGCCGATTTTATCCGCCAGGTGTGTCAACGCCTCTCTATCGGGGTTCCAAACGTAATATAAATACAATTTGTAACCCGCTTGTATCCACATCTTGCAAGCTTCCGCTAACTGATTCTCCACGACCTCTTCCTGGTTCCCATAAATCCGGTTGTAGGACGTCCCCCAGTTGATTCCCACAACCTTCTCAGTAGACGGCCACATTCTAGCATTGATAGGCGGCTCCTTGTCATCCGAATTTAGCAAGACTCCCGGATCTCCACTTACGATGAATCTATCGGCATCCACATCAAGGTACTCCAGCAACTTTTGTGTAAGAGGTCCCCGCACACCCGAAAATATGGCGTTTTTACATATATTCTTCAGCATTTTCCTATGTTCAGGTGTTGCTTGGTACTGAATCTTCCCCGTGTCTCCACTTAATAGGCTTAACATATCTTTTTTAGTTATCCAATCTACGCCACTTCCCCATRCAGCCACTTGCTTCCCTTGCTTCCAAGCATGATGCAAGACATCCACGTAACCTGGAATCAATAGGGAACCTCCGCCAAGCACCACGACATCATAATCAGCGACATCCTGTAAATTTACACCGGGCATCGATGGTACAACCGTTACAGATTGTTCGGACATCATGAGATTAGCGCTTTCACGAAAGACATCCCACATTAAATCGTCGCCGATATTGCCGAAACCGATCCAACCCACATAGAAAACTTTGCGCATCATAGTCTCCCTTCCTGACTCGATGTCAGATCATTGCTATTTTCGGAAAAACTCTCTTGAGCGTTGATTTTCATGTCTTCTGTAGAAATACAGCGGTGATTTCAGATTATCCACCTTCACATCTGCTGCTATACACCGTGCAATGAAATCGTAATCCTCGATTCCGACCCCCCGCCTAATCGGCCCTCCGATCTGATCGAACACGCCAGCACGGAATAATATCGTTCCATGGCAGACACAATGATTACCGTTCTTATAGGCAGCATTTATTTTGGAAACTCCATAATGGAGCCATTGCTCCCGTTTCCGGCTTTCGAAATGACCATCCTGGAAGTATTCATAAGAGGTTCCAATCATATCAAGGGATGGATGCTCACGCATTGATTCGACTTGCCTCATAATCCGAGTAGAATGTGATAGATCGTCTGAATCTTGCATGGCAATGAATTCGCCTTTCGCCAAATACATGCCCACATTCACCGCTCCCGCATAGCCTGTATTACGCGGAAGCCTTATGGCATAAAAGCGATCTTCAAATGAGAATGCATTTGCCGTTTTTTCTTTGATTTCCTTCCATCTATCAATCTTATTCCAAGTTAAGTCCGTTGAACCATCGTCCACAACGATGATCTCTATTTCCTTATAAGTTTGTTTATAAATACTATTCAGACAGGACTGCACATAAGCTTCCGAATTATAGCAAGGAACGATGATACTTACACGACCTGGTATCATTTCTCTCATCATTCATCCTCCGGCTTTCATCTCTATACTCCTAATAGATGCACCATAGAATGAAATGGAAAGGGTCAAATGACATATTGTGTATACCTATTATTGGTACTCTAGTTATATCTATCATCAGCTAACAAATATTTTAGTAGACTTAGACGAATGTTGGAAGACTTTGGTAATTACTTTGCATATGATATGGCATGTCTTAAAAAGGAGGAGGTGCAATTAAAATGTCTCTAAACTTAATCCAAAACTTTTCCTTTGAAACTGGCACTACCCCATGGCAAACTGCTGGTACGGCAGGTACAATAAATCCATTAACTGGCGCATTTGAAGGCAGCTTTGTCGGCACATTAGGTCCGCTTATCGCACTAGTTCCCGGCAATGCAGTAATGAGTCAAGCTTTTCCAGTAGCTGCTGAAGCCGTTAACCTGCGAGTGAGCTACGCGCTTCGTAGACTTCTGGCAGTAGCTCCCATTATAAACGGAAATATTCAAGTTCAAATCGTATGGCAACGAGGAGCAGATGGCGGCTATGCCGTGATTTCCAGCGAAGTATTAGAAAACATGCCAGGTACAGATGTCGATCTGTCGGTAGATTGGGAAACACATGTTGTTGTGACGGGTGCTAAACCTGCCCTAGCTGAGCAAGCCAGAATTCGCTTTATCCTGTTTACCTCAACATTAGAATTAGGCATTGCTGGCACTTATATCGATGAAGTCGTCGTTACTGCCGAGTCCTAAGAATTCGTAAATTAACAAATAGATGTCTATCAGGCTGTCGACCCCGTGTCGACAGCCTGATTTCTATGAATATATAACATATGTGCAAACAATGAATATGATGTAGCAGTAGCAACTTTCTCTGAACGGAGGACACATCTTGGCTAAACTATTATATCTAGGTGAAATTGGGTATCGAAATGCGGGAGACGAGGTTATGTGGGACATCYTCAAGCAGGAAGCCAGACGATTCATCTCGAATGAATTGGACGTTCTGGAAGCTTGCAGGCAAGAGTACGCGCATATCTCCGCCTACGATATCATCGTCCTTGGTGGCGGTTCCCTCCTTGCACCAAGCTATATTTCCTTACTTAGCAAATTTCGCTCCGCAAGAAGCCGTTGTTGGCATCAATTGGGGAACAGCTAATAATCAAATTTTTGGTGGCAAAGAAGATATCGTCGAAGATCAGCTTGCAGCAGCCGCTAAGTTGTTAATTCATAAAGGCTACTCTATTCTTTTATACAATGTATGGCCGGAAGATATCCCCGCCAGCAAACGTTTATTAGCCAAAATAAACAGACCTGGCAAAGTGAAGCTCGCTGATACCGTGTATCCTTATCAACTCATGGCCTTAATTCAGAAGTGCCGGTTTACCATTAATCTTAAGCTGCACGCCGCTATTTTCTCTGCCATCATGCAGGTGCCATTCATCTCGCTAGGCTATCGTTTCAAAATGTTTGACTTCGCAGCCTCGATCTCCATGCTGCCCTTTGTCATACCAACCGATAACCCTGCTGTAAACCTTGAAATCCTGCGTTTATCCCAGGACATTGAAAAGAACCATGCTAATCTGGTCATTAACATGAAGAAAGAGGTCAACAAATATGCAGGAAGGCTGTCCGCCGCCTTTTTTGTAAACACGTTAAGAGAGGAGCTGCGCAATGGGCACCCCTGAAATAGGTAAACCGCAACCCGCCATTTTGATGTGCTATGGAAAGACACCGTATACCCCAGGAAGATACTTGGAAGACGCTTTCCGCAGAATGGGCGTGCGGATCGTTCGCATGGAAGAAACCGTTGATTTTGCCGCGATAAATATGAGCTCCTATCTGGGTGTACTCTTTGTTGAAAGTCCCTCTCGCCCCAAAGTGGTTGTCAAAAACATACATCTCGTTACCATTCCGAAGCTGTTCTGGATTCATCACGGCGAAAATCGCCTTAAAGCGAATATAGAGATGTGCGGATGGTATAAGCCGGATCTACTGCTCATGGCTCATTCCCTGCATCTTGCGCATCAATTCCCGGCTCCGGTTCGTTTTTTCCCATTCGGTGTCGATCCACACATTTTTAACTCTACGCATTCATGGATAGAGCGGCCGATTGATATTTCTTTTGTCGGTGGACAAAGCGCCTTGTACAGCATGCGGGAGGCCAGGATGAAATACATGGAAGCCGAGCTTAAGGGCATACGAAATGTTTCGTTTAATAAAAAAGTCTTTTTGCATGAACTGAGCTCACTTTACGGTAATTCCAAAATCGTTTTTAATCATACAGCAGATACCATTAAAGCTTTCAATATGCGGATTTTTGAAGGAATGGGCTGTGGGGCTTTAGTTTTTACGGACTACGCGCCTGAACAGGAAATGGTGTTCCAGGACAGGACTCATCTGGTGTTGTATCAATCGAGGAATGATTTGATGAATAAAGTCAATTATTTCTTAAATAACCCGCAAGAAGCGCAGTCTATTGCAAATACAGCTCAAAACTATGTGCGTCAATTCCATACTTATGAGCATCGAGCAGAGCAAATCATGAATTGGATGAAAAAACTTAGTGTATAATCCCTTTCATCTATCCGTGCAATGGAAAACTACCATTTGGACATGCATGCCCTGCTCTCAGGATCAGGGATATGATCTACTAAAAATAAGAACCGGGACCCCGCTGGGTCTCGGTTCTTATTCACTTATGCGAGTTCGGCAATGCTCGTTTCCAGTATATCCAGAGCTTCATTTAGTTGATCTTCGGTAATAATCAAAGGGGGTGAAAGCGTAAGGACATTCCCTTTGGACACTTTGAAATTAAGCCCTCTTGCCAAGCAGTTATACATGACGCGCTCCGCCTCTTGCACGGCAGGTTCCTTACTCACACGATCAGTTACGAGCTCAACAGCAACAAGTAAACCGATTTGACGAATATCTCCGATAATAGGATACGTATCCATCATGCTTTTCAAACGTTTCGCCATGAGCTCCGCCAGATGATCGGCATGCTCCAGGAGATTCTCTTCCTCGATGACTCGGATGGTCGCCAGCCCTGCAGCAGCTCCTACCGRCGATTTCTCATGCGTGTAGTGCCCGATCGACATTTGCTGCGCTTTGTTCAGCTCTTCCTTCACCAGCAAAGCAGCCATTGGGAATACGCCGCCGCCTAAGCCTTTACCCAGCACCATCATATCGGGTTCGATCCCGTAATGCTGGTAAGCGAACATTCGCCCTGTTCGCCCAAACGCTGTTGCCGTCTCATCGACGATCAACAAAGCGCCATAACGATCGCAGAGTTCTCGAAGCTTCTGATAATAAGCGACAGGAGGAATTTGCACATCCGTGTTGCGAATGGTTTCAATGACTACGGCACCGATCTCTCCATCCTGTTCAAGCACATACTCAATAGGCTTCAAGCATAGGGAGTGCGCTTCATCCTGACAGCCAAACACACAGCGATAGGAGTTAAACGGGATCACATGCTCAGCGCCAGGAAGCAATGGACCTAAGCCACGGCGGAAAGCTCCCTCGCCGCCTACCGATATCGCATCTAACGATGCTCCGTGAAAGGCCCCCCACATCGATAATGTTTTGTATTTACCTGTAACAGCGCGTGCAAGCTTAAGCGCCATGCCGATAGCGGATGTTGCTCCTGGCGCGAAGAGAACTCTTTGCAGTGCTCCGTCTGTTAAAGCAACTAATTTATTAGCAAGCTCAATGGCAGGCAAATTGGTATATCTTCTCGTACAGAAGGATAGCTGGTCCAACTGCTGTTTAACGGCTTCAATAACAGCCGGATGGCCAAAACCAAGTTGATGTACGTTATTTCCATGGAAATCCATTATTTTGCGTCCTTGACTATCTTCTACATAAATCCCTTCACAGGAAGAGAGCACATTCAGACAAGGTGTAGACAACGTTTGGTGCAAAAAGACATCCTCGTCCTCTTGCAAACTAGCTCGTGCTGCTTCATCAATATGAGCTGTCCACCATTCGCTCCTTGCTTCTGTTAAATTAATATCGCCTTCCGTTTTCATGAATGCGAGATGCTGTTGTTTGGTTGGCATATGTTCACCTCAAGTTGGATTTGGTTGTTTCTATACGTACATCTTACACGGCGTTTGTAATCATAATGTTAAATACAAGTAATAATTGTGTGTTATATTTGTTTTATTTTGTTTTAATTGTGAAAATGAACAATAAAAAACCGCCTAGTTCTCCTCACGGGAGCCGGGCGGTACTCATCTGGATGGGATAGCACATAGGCTATTGCCCCATTCCTCTGAATCTATCCTTTATAATAGTCTGCTCTTTTCATAAAAACCTGTTCGACGAATTCAACAATTTTTCCGTCCTGCTCGGATAATCGTTTCACTTCGTTCCACTCCTTGTCCTGCGTGAAAGCTTCCCACTGTCTTGTCCGTTCTTCCATGCTTTCGTATTTCATCGTGTAATACAGCTTAGGCTGCTCCTGCAAATCCTCCCAGAAATCACACACCTGCATGCCGAGTCTGGCAAAAATACCAAGCGTATGATCGGAAAAGCGCTTTCGAATCGCATCCATTCTTCCAGGATACATTGTATAGATCCTTAATTCATAAATCATGGGTCATTCACCTCCGATCGCCTAACTTGCAAAATCATAGATCATCGTTCGGAAACAAAATTCTTTCGTTATCCTTCAAAACGGAGGTGCGTAGATAAAATCTTTGCTTATTTCATCGAGCGATTTCAGAACGTCCTCCGTAAGTTCAAGGTTAACCGCCTTCAAATTCTCATCGATTTGGTATTCACGGGTCGCTCCGGCAATAATGGTGCTGACCGCAGGTTGGTGCAGCAACCAAGCCAATGAGAGGGCCGTGGCTGATGTGCCGATTTCCGCAGCAATTCTGGCTGCCTGTTCACCCAGCTCCACTCGGGCGGAGTTCACACGCCGCGCAAAGTTAGGGTTCACGTCCAATTGGGATCCGCTCGGTACAGAGCCTCCTGCATATTTCCCAGTAAGAATGCCACCTGCCAGAGGAAAATAGGGAATGACTCCAATCCCCTGATCAACACAGAATGGCAGCAGCTCCCTTTCGACACCACGATCGGCCAGTGAATACCCAGGTTGAACCGAAGCATACTTGATCAGATGTTGACTCTCACTTATGGCCAAGGATTTCATCATTTGCCACGCAGCATAATTCGAGGCTCCCACGTACCTCACTTTGCCGGATGTCACCAGATCATCCAATGTGCGAAGAGTCTCGTCAAGCGGTGTCAGCGGATCAAAAATATGGATCTGGTACAGGTCAATATAATCCGTTCGCAAACGGCGCAAACTTGCTTCAATTTCCTTCAAAATATGCTGGCGCGAGGAACCTCTAGTATTTGGACCTTCTCCTAGCTTTATACCCACTTTGGTCGCCAAGAGCACTTCATGCCGGCGCCCTTCAAACGCTTCTCCGATGATCTCTTCGGATTTCGTGCCTGTATACACATTGGCAGTGTCAATGAACGTGATGCCACTATCAACAGCGTGATGCAGGACCCGAATCGATGTGCTTTTGTCTGCGCGTCCACCGAATGCATTGGTCCCCAAACCTAGCACCGAAACTTCCAATCCGCTTGTCCCTAAATTCCGATATCGCATAACAAATCCCTCCAGGTAATCGTTTTGACAAACTTTTATAGCAGGATATCTATAGGTCTCTATAATTGCTCGATTGCTATCGAATTCCTCATATTAGACCGTCTTTCCCTGTACAACACCATTCCGATGATTAGTAACGATAGCGCAACAAGAACGCTAGGTATGATGAATATTCTCGGCGTTATCCCCTGAATGAACAGAGGTAAGAAATACCCGATTAATGAAGCCGTCTGCGATATGAACACGTATAAGCTTGCCCCAAAACCTGTTCGGCTTAAGAACATCCGCTGCACATATCCCATAGCAACTCCGTAAAGAATCGAAACAAAGAACGAATATAAGGGCTGGACGACAAAGAAGACAGGAAGCGAGGTACTGCTTGTGTAAGTCAAATAAGTGGCGAGCGCGAAACAACCGCCGAGAAAAATAATCTTCTTACTACCGTACCGTGCCGCCAAATATCCGCCCATTGTCATGAAAAACAGCTCGAATACCGCCTGCGCGCTCCATATATAGGACATAATCTCCGGCTTGCCGAACAGCTTTAATACGACAAGCTGTAGATATAATCCTCGAATGGCATCGGCACAAGAGAGCATAAGCAGTGCAACTAGCATAATAAGGGAGAACGGTTCGCCTTTGACCACTTGCTTTACTCCCAGTTCCCCCGTTGATTCCTTGTACAACAGCAAGAGAACCACCAAACACACATAACCTGCCATATTGCCCCATAGCACACCTTTGAACGTTGCAATGAGGAAGATGTTCGCTCCAAGCAGCAGCCCCGCAAAAAATCCAATACTATAGGAGGCACGCAGCCATATTTGGGCCATCTCCACAATGTCACCGGCGTTACGGGCAAAATGATTTCTAGCCATGCCAAACAGCTGCCCCATAATCAATCCGGACGGTGCAACGGTTATCGTCATTCCAATGAGTGCACTCTGAAAACCAGTGGCATTCATATAGATGAACAACCCGATTATGCAAAGTAAGGCCGCAAATATCGGTAGTTGCTTCTTCTTTCTCAAACTGTCGCTGATCCAACCAACTGTAATCGTTATGGCGATATTACAGAACAGTGCTACCGCGAAAACAATAACAATTTGTACTTTAGAGAGCCCAATGCTGTCGTTAAGATATACCGCGTTCATAGGTGCCAAAATGCCTGTTCCAATACCGTACAGAAATAACATTGTAAGCAGCGTTCTCGCTCCGGGTATAGAAACAAACTTGCGAACGTCACGAATAATTTGCATAATCACCTCTATTTGCAATCCGTCATTAGTTCTAACATGTTCAATTATAGATAGTCATTCCTGTTATGAGAAGGAGTGAATAATTATAAAGTAAGTTACCTTATTGTTACTTTCAAGTAAGTAAAGATAATAAAAAGCTTGCTCTTGACCGATCGTCAAGAACAAGCTTGGATGTCCGTATTACAGTTTAACAACATTCTCTGCTTGAGGCCCACGTTGGCCTTTAACAACGTTGAATTCAACGCGTTGCCCTTCGTCCAAAGATTTAAATCCTTCTCCTTGAATGGCAGAGAAATGAACGAATACATCGTCGCCACTTTCCCTTTGAATAAACCCAAAACCTTTTTCCGCATTAAACCACTTAACAGTTCCTGTTTCCATTTGTTAGTAACCTCCAAAGTTTAAATGCCCAATTGCTGGTCTGGAAATCCTATATGAAGGAGCTTTAGCCCCGCTGCAGTTAAAGAGATATGGTGATGGTATCAAAGGCTTTTTTTGATACATAATTGATCATTTCTACTAGCACACAGTCCCTTATAATTGTCTTCCTAATCATTTCTTGTCCGCAATAAAAAAGGCCAACCGGATAAATCCCGGTCGACCTTCGCTCAGCTAATTGGTGTTAATCTTCGCTCTAATGGTTTCGAGCCTTTGAACTCAGGCGGTATTCGACGTGCAACTCCTGTCTGAATAGCAGCCTGCACAACTTGATCTCGAATTTCTTGTACGACCTTCTCATTAAAAATGGAAGGAATAATATATTGTTCATTTAACTCATCATCTGTAACCGTGAAAGCGATGGCTTTCGATGCAGCCAGTTTCATTTCTTCATTGATCTGACTCGCTCTGCAATCAAGTGCCCCTCGGAATATACCTGGAAAACAAAGTACATTATTAATTTGATTCGGAAAATCGCTTCGACCTGTGGCTATCACTCTGACATAGGGAGCAGCCGATTCGGGATCTATCTCAGGAGTTGGATTGGCCATTGCGAAAATGATCGGATCGCTAGCCATGCGATGAACCTCCTCCAGCTTTAACACGTTCGGTCCAGAAACACCTATGAAAACATCAGCACCATTCATAGCATCAGATAAGCTACCTTGCCTGTCTTCCTGATTGGTGTTCTGTGCTACCCAATCCCACAATGGATTCTCATAGGTGGTGTCACGAGTCAAAATGCCCTGACGATCGACAGCGAGGATTGTCTTAGCCCCTGCTCCCAAGAGCATTTTAATGATGGAGACTCCCGCTGCACCAATTCCCACAACAACAATCCGGATATCCTCGATTCTCTTCTTGGTCAACCTAAGGCTATTGATAAGTCCAGCTAAAACAACAACTGCTGTCCCGTGCTGGTCGTCATGAAACACAGGAATATCTAGCTCTTCCTTAAGGCGAGACTCAATCTCAAAACACCGCGGAGAGCTGATATCTTCTAAGTTGATCCCCCCAAAAGCCGGAGCAATATTCTTGATGGTGCGARTAATATCTTCCGTATCTTTGGTATTTAGACAGATCGGAACAGCATCCACACCTGCTAATTGCTTAAACAACATCGCCTTTCCTTCCATTACCGGCATAGCTGCTTCGGGGCCAATATCCCCCAAACCTAACACAGCTGTACCATCGGAGATCACGGCAACGGTGTTGCGTTTGATCGTCAAAGTAAATGCTTTATCCGGATTTTCATGAATCGCCATACATACTTTTGCCACACCTGGCGTATAAACCTTCGATAAATCATCCCGGTTTTTCACAGGAATTTTGGGCTGGATTTCAATCTTACCTCCTAAATGAACAAGGAAAGTTGGATCCGATATATGATGCAAAACAACACCTGGCAGCATTCTAATTTTATCCGCTATCAATTCCTCGGCTTGTTCTCCCAGGTTGACTGTAATATCCCTCGTTGTCGATTGTTTATCCGAACGAATTACGTCAATGGCTACGATATCTCCGCCGACAAGGCTAACGGCATTAGCCACTTCACCGAAGGTTGTTACCTTCTGATCCAATTCAATACGCAAGATGAGGCTGTTCGATGAGGATTTCAATATACTTCTCTCCCTCCGTAATTACCTATTCGAAGCTGGTACCATAGCCTTGAATTCCCTGCGTCTGCGATGCAGAATTGGCTCGGTGTAACCGCTAGGTTGTTCATATCCTTTGAAAACAAGCTCGCAGGCGGCTTGGAACGCTACTGAGTGATCAAGATTATCGGTCATAGGACGGTATGCAGGATCTCCCGAATTTTGCTCATCCACCACTTTGGCTAAACGCTGCATGGTTTTAAGAATTTGATCCTCTGTGCAAATCCCATGGTGAAGCCAGTTCGCCATGTGTTGGCTGGAAATACGCAAAGTGGCGCGATCTTCCATGAGTCCCACATTATTAATATCCGGAACTTTCGAGCAGCCAATCCCTTGCTCTACCCACCTGACAACATAACCTAGAATACCTTGCGCATTATTGTCTAACTCCTGCTGAATTTCCTCAGGACTCCATTGCGGTTTGGTCACCACTGGAATCTCTAGGATCTCACTCAGATAATCTTTTCTGTTCGCTTTTAATTGGTTCTGAATTTCTTTTACATCCATTTRATGATAATGAAGGATCCTTCACTTGGCGAATACAAGCCTTCAAGTTTAGTGAAGTACGGCGTTCTTCATCCATCACACCGATTTTGATCGTATTGCGCTCTAGCCCCAGCATATCTTCCGTACGATTAAACAGATCATTAGCAAAAGCTGCTTCCTCGGAGCCGTGCATTTTGGGCTTCACAATGTATATGGAGCCTTGAAGAGAATTTTGATAAGAACTATTTCTCAAAAGATCGTGCTTGCCAATGAGGCTAGTCACAACAGCATCCAAGATGCCTTCGGGAATTTCCTGTCCATTCTGGTCTAATACAGCATTAATCGTCATCAAATGTCCTACATTACGGACAAATAGAAGTGAACGCCCTGGCAGACTAAATTCTTCACCTGCAAGGGAAGTGTATATCCGGTCAGGATTCAGTGACCTTGTAATGAATTTATTTCCCTTGGGTACGGAAGCCGAGAGGTTCCCTTTCATTAATCCCAACCAATTCCTGTACACCAGTACTTTATCCTCAGCATCTACGGCTGCAACGGAATCTTCACAGTCCATAATGGTCGTTAGCGCCGCTTCCATGAGAATGTCTTTAACGCCAGCCAGATCATTCTGGCCAATCGGATGTTGGCGGTCAATTTGGATCTCAACATGTATCCCATTATTTTTCAGCAAGAAAGCGAAAGGATCTTCCGCCTGTCCTTGATAGCCAACAAACTGAGAAGCGTCCTTCAAACCTATCGTTTCCCCATCTGCTAAGGAGACGGACAATCCTCCATTCACGATTGAATAGCGAACAGCATCATGATGCGAGTAGTTGGACAAAGGTGCTGCCTGATCCAGGAAATCCTTGGCATACGCAATAACTTTATCACCACGAATCGGATTGTACGCAGCAGTACGCTCTGCACCTTCTTCTTCATCAATAACATCCGTTCCATACAAAGCATCGTAAAGGCTTCCCCAACGGGCATTCGCAGCATTTAGAGCATATCTGGCATTATTGACGGGAACGACTAACTGAGGGCCGGCTTGATAGGCAATTTCTTCGTCTACCCTTTGTGTAGTAATTTGAAAATCTTCTACATGCGGTTCCAAATAGCCAATTTCTTGTAAAAATAATTGATAGCTCTCGAAATCGAAGTTTTCTTTGTGTTCAATATGCCATTCATTAATCAGCTTCTGCAGCTCATCTCGTTTGGCTAATAAGGCTTTATTTTGAGGGGTCAGGTCATGAATCAGCGTATTAAAATCGGCCCAGAACTTGTCGCTTGTGAGTCCGCTGCCAGGGAGTACCTCTGAATTCATAAACTGATAAAGTACCTCAGCAACTTGTAGACTTCCTACGTTTACATATTCGCTCATATGGATGTCTCCTTTTATCAATTAGATGATGGTTTTTGAGCACGAACTGGATTTTGCAGATGGCCTATCCCTTCAATATAACAATCCACGATATCGCCATCTCGGACTAGATCCGCACCGGCAGGCGTTCCAGTCAGAATGACATCCCCTGGCATGAGGGTCATAAACCGGCTGATGTACGAGATCATGCTATCAATGGGCGTAATGATGCGTTCCATGAGAGCATCCTGCTTACCTATACCGTTCACTGTTGCTTGAATACGAGCTGTGTGATAATCGAAATCGGTTACAATCACTGGACCAAGTGGGCAAAATGTATCAAATGATTTGCCAATCGTCCAATGACCTTCCGGATGGAAATAATTAAAAGCACCAAAGTCATTGGTTACCGTGAAACCGAAGATCACATCGTCTACGTGCTCAGGGTCTATGTTTCTCGCTTCTTTCCCGATAATGACGGCAAGCTCCGATTCGAACTTGATCTCATCGGTTCCAAGGGGCAACAACACAGCGTCATCGGGTCCGACAACGGTGCTCAATGGCTTAAAGAACAGGATCGGCATGTCTGGAATGGCTGGCTTGGGTACCCCTTCGCCGACAAAATTTCTACCGATACCGATGATGTGTCTCGGCATAATAGGAGCTTTGAGCTGAACATTCTGCAAGGGGAATGTCTTCCCGGTAAGAATACGGGAGGTGAATAGGTCTCCTGTAAACTCATGAATGTCAGTGCCATCCATGATTCCACTGCGTATCTCTGATTCACCAGTAACGATAAAACGGGCTAATTTCATTGTAAAATCCGCCTTTCTTGTTCATTATTATGAACAACGTTCTATATTTTGTATTTAAATTGATCTTCCCATAGTTTCCCGAGTTCCCAGACGGCGAACCGGCGCAGCAACACAACAAAATCCCATTACGCCTTCTTGTATATCCAGGGAGTACCCCTCTTGACGTACTTTTTCTAACTCTTGCAAAAATGCCGCCCGGGAACCAATGGTATGAACGGTTATCTTGTGCAGCGATTCCTGTGGGAATACACGGCTGACTTGCTCTGCATCCATTTCGATCATGAGCGATTTACCAAGACCAGTTGCATGAGCCGGGATCCGAACGCCCGGCCCCGATACCATCTGTACCGGTGTCGGAGCTTCCACTTTTGTCAGATAGAGAACTTCGCTTCCATCCAGACGAGCCAGCTGCACGGATTCTTGCAGCTTGCGCATGACGGGCTCAGCCATTCGCCTAAACTCTTCAATCAGGTCGTACTGACGAAAATAAGCGCTGCCTAGATCACCAACCGTGCTTCCAAGAGCGAACGTTTCATTTCTATCCCGGTTAATCCACTGCAGCCGCTCCATCGTTTGAAGAAGAGAGTACAGCGTACTTTTGCTGATACCCAAGTGCTTGGACAAATCGGACAACTTCCATTTGTATGGTTCTTCAGTCAGTAAGGTAAGTACAGCATGTGCCCGATCTAGCGCAGGGACGGCATACTTTTGCTCCATTTTGTCACGTCCTTTATATGATAAACATCGTTCAATATATTGATCGCATTATCCCTAGATGCTACCATGCGTTCAATGGCTAGTCAATGTAGAAAACATAAAGTGCCCATTCATTCACCGGCTGCATGTGAGCTGGTGAATGAATGGGCACCTCGTTACATGTAAAATAGAGATTCATAAAAATCCAGTTAGCCTTTTACGGAACCTAACATAACTCCCTTGGCAAAATGTTTCTGCAAGAAAGGATATATGACTAGAATCGGCACCATGGCTAATACAATCGATGCCATACGAATCGTTTCCTGCGGCAGTACTCTATCGTCGCTGCCGACAGACCCTGCACCACTGGCATCGGAGTCGATAACCAACGACTTGACGAGCACCTGCAAGGTCCATTTCTTCGCATCGCTCAAATAAACCAAAGCATTGAAGTACGTATTCCAATACGAAACTGCAAAGAACAATACAAAAGCAGCAATGGCCGGCATGGATAAAGGAATGACAATACGCCAGAATACGCCGACATCCGAGCAACCGTCAATTCGAGCAGCATCTTCCAGCTCCGGCGGCAGTGAATCCAGAAATCCTTTGATCACAATTAAACTCCATGCATTCGTAAGCCCCGATAAGATTAAAGACCAATGCGAGTTTAACAGGTTCATATCCTTCATTAATAAATAGTTAGGCAAAATACCTGCATTGAACACCAAGGTAAAAATGACTCCGCCAAGCATTAATTTCCGGCCAGGTACATGTTTCTTGGTCATGACATACGCAAATGTAAATGAGATGATAATACTAAGCACAGTCCCTATTCCTGTCACGAATACGGTGCTTTTCAGAGCGTTAATGAAGCTATTCGTTGACAAAATATAATTGTACGCAGACAACGACCATTTTTCCGGAAAAAAATAAAATTGCAAAGGCACATAGACATCCGGATCGGTGAAGGAAACGCTGAATACATAAATAAATGGAAACACGCAGGCTATAGAAATGATTGCAAGCAGCGTGTAGTTAATATAATCGAAGATCGTCAGCTTCTTGGTTGTTACATAACTCATGGGTTCTCCTCCTTAATAAATCCCCTCTTGCCCAAGCTTCTTCACGACGTAGTTGGACAACATAACAAGGATCAAGCCCACAACGCCTTTGAACATGCCCACCGTCACACCGACGCTGATTTTGCCCCCGAGTATGCCAATGGTGTACGCATAAGTATCGAACACCTGGGAAACCGAGGTTACCAGCGGATTGTTCATCAATAAGATTTGTTCAAAACCGACATCTGCCATATGCCCTAGCCTCAAAATAAGCAAGATAATAATGGTCGGGCGAATCGCCGGAATCGTCACATGCCAAATCTGCTTCATTCTTGACGCCCCGTCTATGACAGCAGCTTCATATTGTTGGGGGTCAACGCCAGCCATTGCAGCTAAGAAAATAATCGTCCCCCAGCCAACTTCCTTCCACATGCTTTGAGCGGTAAGCAGTCCCCAGAATAAATTAGGATTGGACAAAAAGGATACCGTTTCGAAGCCCATATTCGAAATCAGTTTATTGATTAATCCTACATCCGTGGATAGCATAAAAAACGTCATACTAGCAACAACGACCCATGACAAGAAATGAGGTAAGTAAACGATCGACTGATTGATCCGTTTGAACGTTTCATGGCGGATTTCATTGAGCATCAAAGCCAGCAATATCGGAAGAGGGAACATAAAAATGATCCCAAAAATATTAATCGCAAACGTATTTCTCAACATGAGATAGAATATTTCACTCTTAAATAATTCAGTGAAATTGGTAAAACCAATCCATTCGCTCCCCCAGAGGCCTTTAAAAGGGTTATATTCCTTGAAGGCAATCAAGAGCCCCCACAAAGGCGCGAATTTAAATATAATAAAATATAGGATACCCGGCGCAGCCAAGGCATACATCCATTTACTTTGCACCATGGCGGCCCACAACCGCGAGCGATCATGTACGCGCGTACTTTTTACAATTGTCTGTACCTTTGTTTGCATGTGAAGCACCTCGCCCGTTTATTCGCTCACTTGATACTCGGCCTTTTCAAGCCATTCCGGCCGTACCGTGATGCCCCAGCCTGGTCCTTGCGGAACCTGCACCGCACCGCCCGAAACTTGCAACGGCTCTTCAAAAAGTCCATTCGTCCAAGCGTCATCTTCAATCGTATATTCCATATATTTCCCTGCGTTCGGAATGGCTGAGACCATATGCAGCGTAAATACGGTCAACATCGATAAATTCGCGGCATGCGGTGTACAGGTCATTCCCACTGCTTCGGCCATCCGAGCTACTTCAAGGGCACGACTCAAGCCTCCAACATAGCAAATATCCGGTTGAACGATATCGACTGCACGCATCTGGATCATCCGTTTGAACTGCACCAAATCCGTATCCTGTTCCCCACCGGTTACCGGAATATCCAGTGCATCAGCTACTTGCTTCGTCCACTCCAACTCCATGTATGGGCAAGGCTCTTCAAAGTGGCATACCCCGTACTCCGCAAGCATTTTACCTGTTTCAATCGCCTTCGCCGGCGTGAATCCACTGTTCGCATCGACATACAGCTGTGTGTTGTCACCAATCGCAGCTCTTACAGCGCGGACAACCTCTTCCGAACGGCCCGGATATACATCCACATCATTCGCGAAGTTATTGGCAATCCGAATTTTGAAAGCTTCGATCCCCTGCGTTTCCTTGAGACGCAATATCCGGTTAGCTTCCTCCTGCGGTGAAATGTTGCGCTTCATGCTGGAGCCGTATATGTTAACTTTGCCAGGCTGACCTCCGAGCAATTCGCTTACACTTTTGCCCATCCGTTTCCCCTTCAAATCCCATAAGGCCGTGTCCAGACCTCCGACAGCTCTACAAATGTAGGAACCTTGAAATTTATGTTCTTCTCTAACAACCTTTTCAGCCAATGCTTCGATTTGATCTGAATCCGCACCCAAAGCGTGTGGAGCTACTTGCTGGTGCAGCACAAGCGCAGAAATATTAGCATGATAAGGAGCAATCTGCCCATAACCTTGCAGTCCATCTTCCGAAGTGACGCGGACAATGGAAAGCTGGCGGGTCGTAAAAGTCTCGATACGCTTAATTTTCATCCTATTGTTCTCCCATCTTCATTGAAATTCTTCCTACCTATACTGAGAGCGAAATTGCCCCGGTGTCATCTGGACATGTCGTTGGAATATTCGGATGAAGTTGCGCTCGGAATATCCGATCGCTGTGGCAACTTCACTGATGCTTCGATCCGTATCTTTCAGCAAACGTGTGGCCTGATCAATCTTCGTTTCCACCACATACTCAAGAAAGTTCTTTCCGACCATCTTCTTAAATAACCGACTCAGATAAGATGGGCTTACGCCTACTCTTTCGGCACAATGCACCAAGGACAAATCATTTCCGTAATTGTTATTGATATACTGACACACCCATTGAATCGCCGATTCACCGGATGCTTCTCTATCATTTTTCGTTAACCATAGATATACCGGGAATAACGATTCTTCGAACCAATCGTTCATTTCCTTCGATGTCTGCTTGTTTCTTAGCTGACCAAAAAAATTATGTTCCATAATGTCGACTACATTCGCACCCTGCTTTTCAAGCGACACGATAAAAGAAGATAAGAAAATATGATAGCTTTGATAAATAAACACATAGGATTGTGAATGACGCAATATTTCCGTAAATTTCTCGAAATGCTGATTCGCTGAGGGTAGATCCTCCTGCTCAAGGGCATGAAGAATCGCCTCTTGCAGCTCAACAGGGTACCGAAGCAATGACTGCGTTTTCTCATGCTCGAAATCATCGATAAATAATAGCGGTTCCGCATCCCGGAATATCCGGTATTGCAAAGCATGATTCGCTTCCTTATAGGAGACTGGAACATCCGCAATGTAAGGATAGAAACGTCCGATACAGACGTTAACTTCGAACGATAAATACTTATGGAAAGCCTCAATCATCGCATATGCGTAGTTCGAGGTCAGTTCCTTCATGGTATGCTGCTCCATTTCGGGCTTGAATTGCAGAATGGCAACGCCTCTGCCCTGATAGGGGATCACGTAGCCTTCAAGACCATGGTGACTCAGCAGCTCCTGCATGACATTGGCCAAAGAGAAGGCAACAATTCCTTTCTCCTCTGGCAGAAATCGTTTCTCTTTATAAATATGGTCCGCATCGACAACGAGCACGACGCTTGTAAATTCAATGCCAATCCCATACGTTTGGCAATCCTGAAGCAGCGTCTGATTAGCCGTGTAATCACCGCTCAGCAGCTTGAAGAGAAACTTCTCGCGCAAGGACGGCTCCATGTTTTGCACATAACTTTCCAATTTCTCCGTCTCTTTACTTAAATAATCAAGTGACTCTTTGATGATATCCAGCTCGTCTTCTTTCGGCTCGACGCCATGGCCACGCAGAGAACGGCTGTGATTAATCAGTTGTCCGATTGGCGTGTATGCCCTCTTGGAGGTAATATACGTCAGAAGAATGCCGACAACCACAAATACAAGGACAATGAGCACCGTCATCTCACGAATCCAGCTCAATTGATCGGTAATCACCTGCTCCGGAGTCACGGATACGTAAGTTCTGGCAAATACATTTTTCACGTAGTGATATTGGGTGGGTTTACCATCAATGCCTTCCGCTACGAATCTGCCCGAGTTCTGGTCCGATGCCTTAATCATCGCAATGCCTTGTAATCTGGCGGTTTCATCGGCCTGGTTCACCTTAGGATTACGCTCTATCCCGAAGGGTTCATTCAGCTTCACGATCATTAAATCCTGATCACCGGTTAAAATGACCGTGTCTGTTTCCATGAATGTGCTCAGCTTGGAGGCTTCAATTTCAAAACCGAGCACTCCCTTGGGTCCTTCTGTACCAATCAATGGCAGCTGCCTGTAAAAGGTGATATATCCTTCCTTGCCTTTCAGCTGTGTCCACTGTGTAGGACGTTTGATTGTGAGCAGTTCGTTAATATTTTCTTTATATTTGTAGTATTCTTTCGCAATGGAGCCGTATTCATTTGAAATGACTTCCTTGTTCGTGCTGTTATATAAATAAATTTCGCTGATGAAGCTATTGAAATTCTTGACCAATGCAATTTTTTTCAAAATATCAAGTTTCAAAATACCGCTTTCATCATCTGGTCCAGTAAGCTCCTGCTGAATGAAAGGATCATTGGCTAATTGGAGTGACTCTTGCTC
>NZ_JBFTQB010000319.1:0-8185 GCF_056398785.1 Paenibacillus sp. 01T422
ATACAAGCTTGATCCAGTAGTAAACGGTAAATACTTTGCATTGCCAGGTAAAATGATTGAATGGTTCGTTCTTTTGAACAAGGACAAGCTCGATGAAGCTAAACTTCCTGTTCCAACAGAGTGGACATGGGATCAATATGCGGAGTACGCTAAGAAGTTGACCAAAGGTGAAGGGGCTTCGAAAGCTTACGGTTCCTACTTCCACAACTGGAAAGACTACGCGCTGCTTGGTCTGAACAATGATATGGAGAACCCATACTTGGTGAAATCCGATGGTACGCAAAACATCGACAATCCGAAAGTCCGTTACTCCCTTGACCTCAGAAACAAAATGGAGAACGTAGATAAAACATCCGTCCCTTACTTTGAAGTTGTATCGCAAAAAATGGCTTACCGTGATGTGTTCTACGGTGGTAAAACAGCTATGCTAGCAACAGGTAACTGGATGGTTGGCGAGCTTTCTCTGAACGCGAAATTCAAAACTGTTTTTGCTCCATATCCGAAGTTTGATGCCAAAGATCCGAACGGTCTGACAGAAGTAGGCGCTGACTTCATGGGTGTAGCTGCAAACTCCAAAAATAAACAAGCGGCATATGATTTCGTGAAATGGTACACAACGGAAGGTATACAAACACAAGGTCTATTCTTCTCCGCATGGAAAAAAGCCGATGTTGAGAAAAACGTTGATGCGATTTTGAAAAGTGGTAAACCAGAACAAGTCGCTATGATCGATAAAGATTCCTTGCTTGCTACTCTGAAAGTCAACAAAGCTACGAAACTGGTTGTTCCTCCAACTTACGCGCTGCAACAAGAGAAAGAATACTTAACGCAAGTTGAGTTGTTCTTGACAGGCAAACAAGATCTAGAGAAAACAATCCAAACAGCTAAAACGAAAATTGAAGATATCCGTAAGAGCAACGCGAAGTAAGAAGTAACGAATCGCGCAAGATTATTGCTATAATGAAAAGAGGAGGCCTTAGGCTCCTCTTTTTCCCATTTCCAAAGGTGCATTCGAAAGGCAGGAGAACGCAGTGCCGGGTTGGCTTCGCAGGTTATCTTTACGCAATAAATTGGTACTGACGATTCTGATTTGTCTCGTTCTTCCATCGGTTGTTTCTATGAACGTCTCCAGCCTGTTTACAAGGGATGCGGTAAGGTGATAGCGAAAAGGATGTCAACGGTTATCGATTCCTTCGGCAATCTGAATGTGACGGTTTTGCTGCCCAATAAGGAATATGTAGCCTCCTATACGACTTTTGCTTTTAATCCGACGGATTTTATGAAAAGAAATTGGTTTAGCGCAGTGGAACAAGTATCCGGCTACAATGTATTGTGGATCGGGGCTGAGCCCAATTACAGCGAATCAACGAATCAGCCATATCTGCTGTCGGCAGCCAAACCCCTTCGCAAGAACGATATCACCTATGGCTATGTGATTGTTGGGTTGGAGCTTCGTCTGCTGCAAGATCTGTTCAATCAATATCAAAATAATGAATCTATGGCTATCATAGATGCACAGGGGCGCATTCTGGTTGATAAAGATTCCACGACCATCGGTACGATGTTTCCATATTTTGATCAGCTTCCTAAGGAGGATGGGGCCTCTTTTGTGAAGGTGGCGGGAGAAGACTATATTCTGCTGAGCAGCCATGTGACGCCAGAGTGGCAGCTTGTTAACATGAGCCCTTATAAAGCAGCAGCGCAGAAAATTGAGTCTTTTCGCAAAACAGATTTTCTAATTCAGCTATTTTTCTTGGTCTTATTTGCCGTTATCCTTCTATATATGGTGCGCACACTTACTAAACCTATTGCGCGGCTTGTCCAAACAGTGGTCCGGATCGAATCCGGTCAACTCGGCGAACGTTCGAACATTACTGGCGTGGATGAAGTTGGCCGGCTTGGGTATGTGTTCGACCGCATGATTGACCGTATTGAGCTGATGCTGGAGGAGAATCGCCGCGAGCAGGAGCTCAAGCGCATGGCGGAGCTAGCGATGCTGCAGCTGGAGGAGCTTCGCACACATCTTGTGACACTACCTACGAGGCATCACCATACTTCGCGAAGCCCACACTTATCTGGTATTGGCTTACAAAATGTATTAGAGCGCCTTCGTATCATCTACGGCCATCGTTTCGATTATGAAATCGCAAGCGGGCCAGATCAGGGAACGCAGATTGTCCTGCGCTTTCCGCAGCAGACAGGAAAGGAGGGCTAAGCATGTATACAGTCATGATTGTCGATGATGATTTACCTGTACTTGAATTTTTGAGTTCAGCGATCAAATGGGAAGAGCTGGGGTTTCGTTTGACGRGAGCCTTCGAGAATCCGCTGGATGCCCTGGAAGCCGGACGCAAGGCCAAAATCGATGTGCTCATTARTGACATCGGCATGCCGGAAATGAACGGGCTAGATTTGATCCGTTCGCTCCGTGAGGAGGACCCACATGTAAAGGCTGTTATTCTCTCTTGTCACGATGATTTTCACTACGCGCAAAAAGCGATGAAGCTTTCAGTGAGTGAATATATCCTGAAAGAAACGATGAATATAAGCAACATTTCCGAGGTGCTTGGCAGGTTGAAGGAGCAGCTTGATGCCGAGGATCACGTACTATCCAAAAGCCGCAAGCTCGAGAGGGAGGCAGCGCTGCACCGCGGCTCGTCCAAGCGCCATTTTATCCGGAGTATGGTCAATGAGCCGTTGTTTGATTCAGAGGAGTGGAGCCAGCAAGCGGCAGGTTTCGGCCTTCGTCTGGGACAGCATGGCGTGTTGCCTGTGTTCGGGTATGCCAACCGGGTGAAAGAGGCGAATCAGCGTTTCCAATCCAAGGATTTATTCGATTACACAATCCAAAATATCATTGAAGAGCTGCTCGTCGATCAGAAGGAAATCACATTGTTCACGTATGACACGGGCGAAGTTATTTTGCTGTTTCCGCAATATGGCAGCATGCATGTCAACAACAGCCAGAAGGTCGAGCAGACGCTGCGTCATCTGCAAAGTTGTTTGCAGCAATATGCGAAGGTGGCATTCTCTTTCATAACGGGTAGTCCGGCTAAGGATGTACGTTCCTTGAAGGAGCAGTTGAAGCGAATGGTAGAAGGGCGGAGCTCGCGGTTCTACTTGCCGGAAAGCTCAGTCATGAAGCTGGAGCATGTTCGGGAAGGCTTCGGGGACGGGGGATTGCTGCTTGCAGAGTATGCCCAGACGCTCGACGAGTTTCGAAGCGTGGTGTTCGATGAACGGTCGGATTTGATCGATATGTACGTCTCGAAGTGGATTGATTTCATCCAGTATCATCGGTTTCGGCCCATGGAAGTGAAGGAATGGCTGCTGAAAATGATTCTTGATGTGCGTATGCGCCTCAAATCGCTGCAGCATTACCAGTCGACGTTTTCTTCGGAGCTTTTGCATCATGATGTGCACGAGTTGTCGTCTGTGCGAGAGCTGGAATTGTGGCTGAAGGATTATTTGCAGCAAGCAATTCAGTGGGCTGGGCAGGTGTACCGCGAGTCGCACAACCGTGAGATTCTGGAGTGTCAGCGGTTCGTCTATAATCATTTGCATATGAAAATATCGCTCGAAGACGCAGCGGCGCATCTGCACCTTCATCCGAGTTATTTGAGTCGGYTTTTCAAAAAGGAAACCGGTGAGAATTTCGTGGAGTATGTGACACGGATGAAGATGGAGAAGGCGAAGGAGCTTTTGGAAATTACGGATAAAACCGTGGAACAAATCTCGGACATGCTCGGCTACGAGAATAAGAATTATTTCGGGAAGCTGTTCAAGGCGCATACGGGGACCGTGCCGAATGCTTTCCGCGGGCAGACCAAAGGGGCTCAGCCAACGTCGTGAGGCTGGACTTATGGCAGCAGCGAATATTAAACCTGACGGATTAGCTCCGTCAGGTTTTTGTGTTTGCTGCTATTCCAAGCAGTATCTCATCACGCTACTTGTCTAACTACTATATAGTCAACATCTATTACAGTGAGTTCATCTAATTCATCCAGTGCACTCAGCTTATCTTATCCAGCTCAGCCAACACACCCAATGAACCCAATCACTCTACTGCCAAACTCGCCCAACGCACCCAACTCATCGAACTCATCGAACTCACTCAGCTCTACCAGCTCATCCAGCTCACCCAATGAACCCAATCACTCTACTGCCAACTCGCCCAACGCCCACAACTCATCGAACTCACTCTCATCTAATTCATCGAACCCACCCAGCTCATCGAACCCACCCAGCACACCCAATGAACCCAATCACTCTACTGCCAAACTCGCCCAACGCACCTAACTCATCGAACTCACTCAGCTCTGCCAGCTCATCTACCTCACCCCATCACCCTACGCAACCGAACTCACCATGTAACCAACCTCCACCTCACCTACCAAAACAAATTAAACAACTAGCGAGAATTTCGCTAAGGCTACATAGAGGGAACTAGAGTGCGCTATTTGGAGGAAAATAAGCTATTTCCACTCGGAGCGGAACTACAGGGCGCTATTCGGGCACCATGGAACGGTTTTCAGGTGGAATCGCCAAAATAGAGGACCGTAGTTCCCCCTACAGGCGGAAACTGTGCCTTTTCAAAGGAATAGTGGACTGTAGTTCCCCATTAGCAGAGCATCGGAAGAACCATCCAGTGTAGCGAGGCTAACATCTGGTAGAAATAAGACATCGCACAGAAAAACAGCAATGTCAGTTCCAACTTACACATTTTTCCTTATCTTTACAAAAAAAATGCACATTCCCTTTTTGAACCATGGTAAAATAAGGGTCGGTACAAGGCTTGTCACATAGATGATAAGGGAGGAATTTGTAATGGGTAAGAGAGCGGGATGGAAAGCAAAAGCGATAAAAGCGGCGCTGGCCTTAACGGTAGCGCTACCTCTACAAGTGCTGGCTACAAGCAGCTGGCAGGCGGTAATGGCGGAAGGGCCAAGTGATCCGGCTCCATTCATTGAAGCGAAAGTAGTCAACGAAAACGCAGGGAAGAAAGTGCTGTTCGACAACACGCATGAACAAACCGCTGGTGCGGCGGATTGGGTGATCGACGGAGCCTTTTCAGATTTTGGAAACGCGCTGGCAAATAACGGTTACTACGTCAAAGAACTGCGTAAAACAACACCCATCACACTTAGTGATTTGAGCGGTTATGACGTTTTTGTCGTAGCTGAGTCTAATGTACCTTATAAAACGAGCGAGCAGGCAGCTCTAGCGCAGTATGTGCAAGGCGGAGGAAGTATCTTCTTCATTGGAGATCACTACAATGCGGATCGCAACAAGAACCGTTGGGACGGTTCGGAAGTATTCAACGGCTACCGTCGTGGCGCGTGGACGAATCCAGCCAGCGGCATGAGCGCTGAAGAAAGCTCTACATCAGCTATGCAGGATGTAGCTAGCTCAGACTGGTTAGCTACGCAATTCGGTTTGCGTTTCCGCTATAACGCTTTAGGTGATATTAATGCGAACCAAATCGTGTCGCCACAGCAGTCGTTCGGTATTACGACAGGTGTTTCAAGCGTAGCGATGCATGCGGGATCAACGCTGGCAATCATCGATCCGACGAAGGCCAAAGGAATTGCCTACTTGCCGAAAACGAATGAGGCTTGGGCAAGCGCAGTCGATCAAGGTGTATATAACGGTGGCGGCGTAGCGGAAGGGCCTTTTGTCGCTATCGCCAAGTCAGGTGCAGGTAAAGCCGGATTCATCGGTGACTCCTCACCGGTGGAGGATGCGACACCGAAGTATTTGCGTGAAGATACAGGCGCGAAAAAGACGACATACGACGGTTTCAAAGAAGTGGACGACGGCGTCCTGCTTGTTAATATGGTGAATTGGCTTGCGAAAAAAGAAAGCTATACAAGCTTGTCGGAAGTAAGCGGCTTACAGTTGGATCAGCCGACGGCGCTGCTGCCTTTTGAGACGCCGGCTAATTCTACAGAGCCACAGCCAGAGCCTTGGGCGGCACCGAATGCCGGCTACAAATGGTATGACCGCAGCACTTTCAAAGCGGGCTCCTACGGTGGTCCTGCAGCGACAGCGAGCGCAGCGTATAGCTTCGTGCACCAAGCGACGCTGCCGAATGCGGTGGATTTCCCTCTACGGGTTGTAGTGGATAATCTGCCTCCGGCTACGACGGTTACGGGGTTCAACGTAGGGATTTATTTGGTAAGTGGTGGCACGCAAATTGCGATGGTCCAGAATGCTGACGGCACATGGCCTACAGCATACGGCTACAGTACACAGTTCAGCGTGACCTCGGATATCAACGGCCATGCAACGAAGGATTTGATGGTTCGCGTTAAACCGGGGACGACGGCTGCGGCGAATTTACGCCTGCGTCAAGCTTCCACGAACCTGAAAACCGATGGCGTTACTCTAGGCAACGTACCTGCTGAGTCTTTACCGGAAGAGCAAAACCCAATTCCTGCGAAGATCGACATCTCCGATGCTCGGAGTAAAGCAGCTGGCACGTTGGTGACTGTGGAGGGGGTTGTGACGACTGAACCGGGTGCTTTTGGCGGTCAGGCATTCTACCTGCAGGATGCAACAGGCGGAATCTACGTGTTCCAGAGTCTGAGCGGCTTTCATCAAGGGGATAAAGTGAAGGTTACAGCATCGACCGCTGTATTTAATACAGAGCTAGAGTTAGCAGATCCAGTTGCTATCRAAAAAACAGGCGTTGCATCACTTCCAGCGCCAATTGCTACATCAGCGGTGACGAATGACAATCAAGGACAATTGGTTGAGCTTAGCGATGTCACTGTGAGCAATATCATCAGCGCTACGCCGGCAGGATCTTTTGAATTTGATGCCGTCAAGGGTTCAGTGAGCAATCACATCCGTGTTGATGTAAGAACGGGTCTGACCATGAGTTCATTCCCGTACCAAGCGGGACAAACGGTGAACATCAAGGGTGTCGGTGCTATTTTCAAAGGCGTATTCCAATTGAAGCCAAGAGGTTTAAGCGACTTCACAGTTGCAGCCGATACAGCAGCGCCTGTTACGACAGCGAGCTTGTCCGGTTCAGCGAACAGTGAGGGCTGGTATAAGGAAGATGTGACCGTAACTTTGTCAGCAGTGGATGATACAGCGGGCGCTTTAACAACGAAGATCAGCTTGAATGGTGGTGCAGCTGTTCCTTATGAGGCGCCAGTCATGATTCAAACGGAAGGTACGAATACAGTTGCGTACTCCTCAACAGATGCGGCAGGGAATGAGGAAGCTCTAAAATCCTTGCAGGTGAAACTGGATAAAACCGCTCCAACGGCCGTGCTAACGCAATCCGGTCATGCAGTCGGGGATGTAACGGATGCTGATACATTAACATTTGTGTTAGCTGGTACAGATGCACTTTCAGGTGTAGCTGAGCAGACATTGACATTGGATGGCGCTGTAATCAGCAGCGGTCAAACCATTGCAGCAGGCAGCCTAACACAAGGCACGCACACAGTAGGCTACCGTGTTGTCGATGCTGCGGGTAATGTTGCGCAAGCGACTGTACCGTTTAATGTGAGCGCGAAAGTAGCTCTCAGCCAAGCCACACTTTCGGCTAATGCGACTTCGCTCAAACCGGGTGAAACAACAACTACCCACGTAACGGGTGTATTAAGCAACGGGGCTGCTGCTGATCTTAGCAGTGCAGTAATAGTTTATAGCACAAGTAATGGTGCCGTAGCGACTATTGATGCACAAGGTAAAGTGGGCGCGGTAGCAGAAGGTACTGCACAGTTAACAGCAGCTGTTACGCTAAATGGAACAACTGTGCATACAGGCGCTGTAACGATCACGGTTGTGAAACCATCATCGTCCTTAGGGGCGCCAGGTAAGCCAGTGTTGTCGGACAATAGCGGTCAAGCGACTGGCTTGAAGGACGGTAACTACACGGTGACAATGAACATGTGGTGGGGCAATAACGGCTCCGTGTTCAAGTTGTACGAAAATGGCGTGCTCATTCAGACGCAATCGCTGACTGACGCATCACCGGCTGCTCAAACGGCCAAAGTAGAAGTAAAAGGCAAAGCAAATGGCACTTATACGTATACAAGTGAACTGATTAATTCTTCTGGAACAACAACAAGCGCTCCGTTGGTCGTGAAAATTACCGATGCAGCGCCTGGCAAGCCGGTACTTTCCCAAGACAATTGGGATGGAGATGGCAGCTACAAGGTAACGA
>NZ_JBFTQB010000320.1:0-9708 GCF_056398785.1 Paenibacillus sp. 01T422
GGGATATTCATGAAGGACATAAAGTAACATCTCCTCGGAAATCGTTCTAATGTACATTTTAAATGAGGAATTGGGGTGTTAATGGCCCTACTATATGTACAATTATACATGAAATTATACTTTCAATCCATGGATGAGAACTGCTAATTCCTCTACACTTAAATCAGATACCACAAGTAGAGGAGCGAATGTGCAATGATGGTGAAGGTAGGAAATCGCGAATTAGAAATGGATGGCGAGCAATTGACGGAGCTTCGAAGCTCCAATGATATTATGCAGGATAAGCAGGCGCTGCGAGAACGGATGGRGGAGGACGGCTATTTATTAATCCGCGGGTTCCATGATAGAGATGAGGTGTTGGAAGCCCGGACGAGCATTTTGGAAAAAATGGCCCAGATGGGCAAGCTGGATCGCGACACGCAGCTGGAAGAAGGCGTTATGGCCGATGGCAGTAAAACCATATTCATGGGGGGAACGAATGAAGACCTTCCTGCTCTGTTGAATGTACTAAATGGCGAACATATCATGCGCTTTTTCGATGAATTCATTGGGGAACAGTCGCTTACGTATCATTACAAATGGCTCCGCGCCGTAGGCAAAGGGGATTTCACCGGAGCGCACTACGATATTGTGTATATGGGCAGAGGAACACAGAACGTCTACACCGTATGGTCTCCCCTTGGAGATGTAACGTATGAAATGGGTGGACTGGCTATTTGCCTAGGTTCTCACCGTTTCGAAAAGTTGAAGCAATCCTACGGCTCCAAAGATGCAGACCGCGATGGAATCGGTCACTACACCGATGATCCGCTAGTCATAACGGAGAAGTTCGGCGGCAAGTGGGCAACAACCGAATTTCAGGCAGGGGATGTGCTTATTTTCGGTATGTTTTTGATGCACTGCTCGCTTGAAAATACGACGAACCAGTATCGCATTAGTGTTGATGCGAGATATCAATCGGCTAATGAGCAGGTTGACGAGCGATGGAGCGGCAAAAAGCCGAAGGGCCATCATAAATAAAAGGCGAAGAGGCTGTCTCAAAGTCAGAAATGACTTCGGAGATGGCCTTTTATGATATCGCACAAATAGTGTCCTGTAGTTCCGTTTGATTTGTTGATATTGGTATGGGATGACGATCGGGATCCGAGTCTATAATCGCTTCGAGCCTGAGTAAACGCGGATACACAATCGGAGGTATATCTTTTTTCCTCTGATTGCTAGGTGTGTAGACACAGGTGATGGTAATATTGTGTTGAGTAGGATGAGGCACCATCCCCTTCGAAATAACAGCGATTACGAATAAAAGGTTAATACATCATAAGTTCCTACATATACTCAAGTAATATTTTGTAAAAAGCGGGTCGCTTCTGGCCTATCCGAAGGTGAGGCTGTTCCCATGCATAAGATGTTGGAATCTGATGCGGATCTTTTTATCGCAGCTTTATCTCAATCGACGGTCTCTGTGCTGCAGACAGATGCTGATGGTGTTTACTGTGAAGTTGACCGTGGCATTATTGAAAAGTTTACCAACAAGTCCGTCCGCTTAAGCACGATAATGGATGAAATTTGCTACTATTACCGAGACGACGGGACCATTTTCCGGGTGGAAACGACATAAATGGGGGGATAGCTTTCGAATCATTTAATGTTAGGCGAAAGAATCCACCATATCATTAAGTAAATGGGAGAGTGACCATACATTGGGTAAATGGAAAGCGGGAACAGTCGGCTTCGTTTGTGGCGCCTTATTTTTCTCAGGGCTAACTTACGCGGCGACTGATGCGGTCGGAATAGACGTTTATTTTCGCAAATTACAATATTATTTCGATGGTGAGAGCAAGCAGCCTCCGAAGGATTTGCAGGGGTTTATTTACAAAGATACAACTTATGTACCACTAAGATTTCTGTCTGAATCGCTAGGGAAATCGGTCAGCTGGGATGATGCAACAAGCTCTATCTACGTTGGGGACAAGCCGGCTCAGAATTCAGCACCGGGATCGGCAACATTGCAAGTATTTCCTAAGGATAACCCATGGAATACCGATATTTCCAGTTACCCTGTCCATCAGAAATCAGCACAGTTCATCTCCTCAATTGGCTTGAATACGAGTCTGCATGCGGATTTCGGCACGGTGTGGGAAGGCGCCCCAATCGGCATTCCATACACGGTCGTAGGCGGAGATCAGCCGAAAGTCAATGTGACATTCACCGACTATGGCGACGAAAGCGATCCGGGTCCCTATCCGATTCCACTGAATGCGCCAATTGAGGGCGGGCCTAACAGTGACGGTGACCGACATGTCATCGTTGTCGATAAAGACAATCAGAACCTGTATGAGTTGTACAACGCGCACCAGACAGATGATGGTTGGAAAGCTTCGAACGGCGCCATATGGGATTTGAAATCGAATGCCTTGCGGACAAAGTACTGGACATCCGCGGACGCAGCGGGTCTGCCAATTTTCCCAGGTCTGGTCCGTTATGATGAAGCATCTGCTGGAGAAATCAACCATGCCCTGCGGTTCACAGTCCGCAAAACACAAAAGGGATTCGTCGCTCCAGCCACCCACTATGCTTCAAGCAGCACAGACCCCAATCTTCCTCCTATGGGATTAAGACTGCGGCTGCGGGACGATTTTGACATTTCCGGCTACTCGCCAACGAATCAAGCCATCCTTCGTGCCATGAAGAAATATGGCATGATCGTTGCGGACAACGGCAGTGATCTCTATGTCAGCGGAGCGCCTGATCCGAAATGGGATAATGATGATTTGCGTAAGCTAAGCAAGCTGAAAGGGAGCGACTTTGAGGTCGTAGATACAGGGCCGATTGAAAAATAGGAATGAATAAAAAAACAGCTGCTCAAAGTTACCTTTGAACGGCTGTTTTTGTGTTCCTAAAATTATTTCAACACTTTCATCATAGCAGACATAACGCCAAAATGATTGGCTTCATGCATGATATTGGCGTTGATTAGCTGCTCAATCGTCGCAGCTTGCAGCATGTTCTCTTTGACTGGCACTTCCAGCTTATCGTGCAAGGACTCGCGAATTTGGGCTGGTTGTTCTTTCAGTTGTGCGATGATTACATCCCAAGCAGGCGGTTCTTCTTGCCAATCTGCAGGTTTCGTACCATTGCCAAAAAAGGATAAATAGTTCGCTGGAAGTAACGAAGGTTGCTCGGAAAGACCGAATACGAGGCGATTCGTCACCGAAAGAACGTGACCAATCTGCCAATGAAGGCTGTTGTTAAACCCTTCTGGCACAACATTTCTTTTGTCCGCAGGACATCCTTCCACTAACTGAAGCAGCCGATTGCGGTACTTGTCCAATGCTCCGAATAAAAAGGTATCTCTCATTCTCATCAATCCTCCTGAAATTTTGAGCTGAAACGTTATCGACTTCTATTGTACCACTCGCAGCAACTTTCTGACATATTCCTTCGGCGTGCAGCCATTGTAGCGTTTGAACAGCTCATAGAAATGAGCCATATTCTCGATCCCCACAGTCACGGCTATGTCGGTGACAATGTCGGTTTTGGTAATGAGCAGCTGCTGGCGCGCTCATTTTCAAGGAACATATAGTTCAAATCTTCGAGCGGTCGCACCATTTCTGAGAAATGCCGATAATACATCATCATCGCAGGGTCAAAATAGGGCTGAAGATCGACATGGAGCACGATATAGACGAGTGGTTCGTCTTCCGGCTTACTGCTGTGATGAAGCTGGGAAGAGCCGATAAGGACGACTTCACCCGGCGAGAGGTGATAGAGATTGTCCGGCGTACGAATATCAAGCTTTCCTTCTTGCACGATAATCAGTTCAACCTCTTTATGGTAGTGCCATTGCTGCCCAAGCTGATGACTCTTCGGATTTGTATTGGTGAACTGCCAGACCTTCATGCATAGGTGCTCATTCTGATAATGAATGGGTTCTTTGAACGTTTCCATAAGTAACATCACCTAGTCCATCACTGCAAATTTGGATATAAACAAGACAAACCGCGTCATTTTTGTATGGCTGTCGAATCGGTATGATTGCTTTAATTAGTATACAACAATTGAAAGGGCGAGTGAGAGATGAAAGTAGCAGTAGTCGGCTGTGGCGGTATGGGGCAGTGGCACGCGAAGAGTTATGCGAAGATGCCCGGCGTAGAACTGGTTGGCGTATGTGATATTAATGCGGAGTATGCGGCAGAGGCTGCAACAAAAGTGGGAACGATGGCGTTCACGACATTTGAGGAGATGCTTTCGGCTGTTGAATTTGACGTTGTCAGTATCGCAGTTCCTACCTTCTTACATAAAGAAGTCGTGTTTCAAGCCGCAAAAGCAGGGAAACATGTCATCTGTGAGAAGCCAGTGGCGCTGCATTTGGAAGATGCCAAAGAAATGATCGCTTGCTGTGAGGATAATGGGGTCCGCTTATTCATTGGACATGTCGTACGCTTTTTCCCTGAATATGCGCAGATGAAGCAGCAGATTGATGCCGGTCAAATCGGCAGGGTCGGTGTTGCGAATGCGAGGCGTGTAGGCGGCCATCCAGGAGAAGCTAGGTCCTGGTTCATGGATGCAGACAAAAGCGGTGGCGTGATTGTCGATTTAATGGTGCACGACATCGATTTCATGCGTTGGACGCTAGGCGAGGTCAAGTCAGTTTATGGGATGAACAAGTGTGAAGGAACGATGGATTATGCGCTTGTTACGCTAGTTTTCAAAAGCGGTGCAGTGGCTAATCTGGAGGCATTCTGGGGCTATCCGGGATCCTTCCGCTATGCGGCAGAGTTTGCGGGTTCCGAGGGACTTGTTCACACGGATAGTATGAGCGCGCAATCTTTGCAAATACGCAAGGTTTCCCCTCCAGAGAGCGGGGGTAAAGCGGTTGAAATTCCACAAAGCCCGAGCTTCTATGATCCGTATTACATCGAGCTTGAACATTTTCTGACTTGCATCCGCGACGGCAGCGATCCGATCGTAACAGCGCTTGATGCCTGCGAAGCATTGAGAATTGCCAAAGCTGCGCTTGAATCGATTCAAACTGGCCGAGCTGTGCTGCTATAAAGAGGGCAAACATTCCGGGAGGGACCTATCATGGATACGTTGAAAATAGGCATGATTAGCTTCGCGCATGGTCATGCATTCAGTTATTTTAATAGTTTACTAGAGCTGCCTGATGTCAAAATCGTTGGGATTGCAGATGAAGTGAGAAGCAGGGTTGAAGGCATTGCTCAGCGCCACGAAGTGCCGTATTATGCCGATTATCGGGATTTGCTCGCACAAGATGTGGGCGCCGTGGTCATTTGCTCGGAGAACGTTCATCACGCCAAGCTTGTGATCGACGCAGCGAATGCGAAAAAACACGTGCTTTGTGAGAAGCCGCTCGGCACGACGATGGAGGAGATGGAGCAAATGATTGCTGCCTGCAAGGAGAACGGCGTACAGCTAATGACAGCATTTCCTTGCCGCTACTTGGCGGCCGTGGTGCAGGCGAAGGAAGCCATCGAGCGTGGCGATATTGGTGACATCGTCGCGATCAAAGGGACGAATCACGGAGGCAACCCTGGCGGATGGTTCATCGACAAAAGCTTATCCGGAGGCGGGGCCGTTCTCGACCACACCGTGCATGTGATGGACTTGATGAACTGGTTTTTACAGTCGGAAGTGAAGGAAGTGTACGCTTATGCGGCTACACTTTTCAGAGAAGAGCTTGAAGTGGAAGATGCCGGCATGGTGCACATCAAGTTCGACAACGGTGTATTTGCAGTTCTGGATACGAGCTGGTCGCGTCCCAAATCGTTCCCGACATGGGGGGATGTGACGATGGAAATTGTCGGCACCCAGGGAGTTATCACAGTGGACGGCTTTGCGCAGAAAAATGACCTGTTCAGCAATGCAGCAGGTAAAGGACAATACACCTTCTGGGGAGACAATATGGATGGGTTTATGATCCGTGACTTCGTCAAGGCGATGCGTCAAGGCGAGCAGGTACCGGTCACAGGAGAAGACGGATTGAAAGCGGCGCAAGTAGCGCTTGCCGCTTACGAGTCTGCCAAACTTGGGCAACCTGTAGGGGTCTAGGTTAAGAGCTTGTTTCATCTAGTTCTATGGACTAGATGGAACGAGCTTTTTGTGCTGCTATCGCTCATGTATCGTTGACCGACTTAGGTGAATTTTATAGAAATCGCTCGTTTTTACACACCTGATTATAGAAATCCAATACACTTGATGTGTAGAAGAGATGGATATTGGAGCTATGATAGAAGAGAGCAGTCTACACTTTTATCATTCTACTTTAATCATCTTATTGGGGGAATTGGTATGGAACATGAATGTATCCGATTTGGGTTAATCACAGATATTCATCAAGATTTGATGTATAAAGCAAGTGATAGGCTTCAAGCATTTATAGACGAGTGTATCAAAGAAAAAGTGGATTTTATTATCCAACTGGGCGATTTTTGTTTTCCGCTTCCGGAAAACAAGCCATTCCTTGATATATGGAAGCAATTTGAAGGGCCAAATTATCATGTTCTTGGCAATCATGATATGGATAAATGTGATAAACAGATGATGATGAGTTTTCTTGGTATGAAGTCCAATTATTATTCATTCGACTGCGGCGACTACCATTTCGTTGTTCTGGATGCCAATTATTTCCGTGTGGACGGTCAGTACGTGGATTATGCGTTTAGCAATTATTCTAAAGAGGGGCATACCGTCTGTCATGTGACGGACGAGCAATTAGAGTGGTTGAGGAAGGATTTGTCCCAAACGGACAAACCTACGATTTTGTTCAGCCACCAAAGCCTGGAAGAGACATATGTTGGATCTAATGTCGGAATTTATAACAGCGACAAACTTCGTGAGATTTTGCGAGAAGCCAATCAAATAGCGGGTTTTCGTAAAGTGATCGCTTGCATGAATGGTCATAATCACCTTGATGGCGCCAAGGTGATCGACGATATCTATTTCCTCCATATGAACAGTATCTCGTATCATTATTTGGGCCCTCAGTTCAATACGGTTCGGTATTCCGAGGAAATTACGGAAAAGCACTGGATTCTGGGGCAATCTGTTCCTTACGAAGAACCCCTTTATGCCATAATCACACTGGAGCCTGGGCTCTTGACAATAAAGGGTAAAGAAACAACGTATGTCGGCCCTGATCCGCTTGAAATCGGGCACAATAATGCCAATGCGGGTCATGTGGTATCAGCAAAAATATCAAGCAGGCAATTGAAGTTTTAAATGAGACAAGGGAAAATACGGCGTTTACTCTCGCGATGTGGGGGAAACGCCGTATTTTTGTATATCATTTACTAGAGCGCACGCCTCAATTCTTTTTCAGGAACCCCCAAAATGATCATTTGAAAATTGGTTTACCTTAATTACTATTATTGTAATGTCTTTAAAAATACTTACAGGGTCGTTTCTGTAGAAATCACTCGTTTTTGCATACCGAATTATAGAAAAACCAGATACTTGTTGTTTAGAAAAGAGGGGTATCGGGCTATGATGAGGTCACACCAAAGACAACCTGCCAAACAACAGGCCAGCGAAGGTAAATACGAAACGAGGAGTGTTTTTCATGGAGAGAGTACCTGTAACTATAAAGGCCAGAGGAGGTTCTACGGCGCATAAACTTCCTGCTTTTTGGAAGCAGCTTAGACAGTCTCATCAGTTGTTAGTTTTAGCCTTACCTGCTTGCATCTTTGTTTTTGTTTTCCACTATATTCCCTTATACGGACTGATCGTCGCTTTTAAAAATTACAATTATAGGGATGGTATCCTCCACAGTCCATGGAGTGGTTTTGAAAATTTTAAATTCATATTTACTTCCAGCAATGCTTGGGACATTACCCGGAATACGCTCCTCTACAACACCGCTTTTATTCTTTCTACTTTAATCGTTTCGGTTCTTCTTGCGCTTCTTTTGAATCAAGTTTCGAAAAAGTTTGTCAAATTCCATCAAACGGCGCTATTTTTCCCTTATTTTATCTCCTTCGTGATCGTGAGTTATGTATGCCTTGCTTTTCTGGATATGAGTCACGGATTTCTAAATACGATATTGTCCTGGTTCGGTAAGGAACCTGTTCTTTGGTATAACGAGCCTAAATATTGGCCTTATATTTTAATATTGGTTAATTTATGGAAAAATGCGGGTTATTACGCCATTATCTATTACACAGCCATTATCTCCATTGACTCAGAGTATTTTGAAGCGGCAGAAATAGATGGCGCAAACATCTGGCAGCAAATTTGGTCAATTACCCTCCCTTTGCTGAAACCTTTAATGATTCTGCTTGTGCTACTTCAAGTAAGCCGTATCTTCTTCGGGAATTTTGACTTGTTTTATAACGTTACGATGAATTCTACGCTCCTTTATCCAGCGACAGATATCATTGATACGTTCGTGTTTAGAGCTCTAAGGGTTAATGGAGATATTGGCATGGCATCGGCTGCCGGTTTCTATCAATCTGTTGTTGGTCTTGTCATCATCTTACTTACAAATTTCGTCATTCGAAGGGTTAGTAAAGAAAACGCCCTGTTCTAAGGAGGTTCTTCTCAATGATAATCAAATCGCGTATTAGTCTCTTCATGATCCACATGGCATTATTGTTATCGTCGATTGCCTGTATCATTCCAATTGTGCTTGTTCTCACAGCGTCATTCACAAAAGAAAGTACGATCTTAACAGAAGGGTACTCCTTATTTCCAAGTGAAATCTCGTTAGAAGCGTATCAATTTATTTTTAAAAATCCCAAACAAATTATTAATTCCTATGTGGTTACGATCTTTGTAACAGTAGCCGGTACTTTGCTGAGCATCATGATTACAGCCATGGTTGCTTACGTGATATGTAGAAAAGATTTCTTTTTAGCGAATAAAATTTCATTTTTCATCTTTTTTACACTCTTGTTCAGCGGCGGTTTGGTGCCGTGGTACATTCTCGTCTCGCGGATTTTACATTTAAAAGATTCACCGTTAGCTCTTATTCTGCCGTATGTTGTAACCCCTTTCTTAGTCTTGTTAATGAAAGGATTTATGTCGACGATCCCATTCGCATTAATTGAATCGGCGAAAATGGATGGCGCAAGCGAATATCGTGTGTTTTTCTCCATTATTATTCCTGTTAGTAAATCCGGATTAGCAACAATCGCCTTGTTTTCAGTGCTCATCTATTGGAATGATTATTGGTTAAGTTTATTGTTTATTGACACTGGGAAGTATGTCAGTTTGCAACTACTGCTTTACCGAATCATGTCTAACATTGATTTCTTAAATAGTGCACTGGCCGTAGCGAATACATCTTCTGTCGTGTTGCCAAGCCAATCGGCTCGTTTCGCGCTAGCGGTCGTTGCGGCAGGTCCCATGTTATTTATTTTTCCTTTCTTTCAACGATTTTTTGTCAAAGGAATTACAGTCGGTTCCATTAAAGGCTAGACGCTTAACGTTGGTTTGATACCGTAAGGTTTCAAATAATATCAAATTGTATGATCCAGGGGAGGAAAAACACATGAAAGCAAAGAGCATGAAGAAAGTATTCGGAAGCGTTTTCTCAATTGTTTGTGCAGTATCCTTAATTAGCGGATGCAGCAGCGGAAACACGGGAGGGCCTACCGCTACAGTTTCGCCAGCGGAGAGTGCGAAAAGCGGGGGAGCGGCGACTAGTCCTGCTAAACTTGATCCTGTGAATCTGACACTTTATAGAGT
>NZ_JBFTQB010000321.1:0-6469 GCF_056398785.1 Paenibacillus sp. 01T422
ATGTAGAGCAAGACTTTGTTCATTTTCTCGAAAGTAGGCGTGGAGGTCAGATTGAGCTTAACGGTTTGATTTTGCTCGATAAAATCGGCAATAAACGTCATCAGAATCGAGTAAGCCCGGAATTCTGAAGTTATACTATCGCTCTGGCTGTAAGCGATCAGCTGTTCAAAGGCTTTCACCAGCTCTTCAGGGTTCTGCACTTTCAAGCATGGCGAGGTTTGCAAAATTTGAAACAAATCCAAATCCCCGATTTTGGCAGAAAAGTGGCACCAATATTTCCCGAAGGTATCGTCGCTTATCGTACCATAGGCTTGGTCACTGCCTGCTGGAAGCAAATACAACTCGCCAGGCTTCGGATAGTAAGTCTGATCCCCAATCCTGACATAGCCTTCCCCTTCGCGAATAAAATAAAGTCGGTTAAACGGACAGGCGGGATTCTCATCCGTCCAAGATTTTTGGACTTTGGTATATGCCGCATAGGATAAGTCCAGCTTCGCTTTGGCGAGGTACTTCTTCCAGAACGTGCGTTCACTCGCGTTCATTCCGTTCTTCATAGCCTATATTCCTTTCACGAATATTCGGGCATCGCCTGTAGAGCATAACGGTGATACAGCTTGCCTTGGCCCTCTGCGAATCGGCAGAGGAACTATGATCCGCTTATCAGGAAAGAAATCCTCGCGTACGGATCAATTACTCGTTCGTTAGCTTTAACTTATCCAACAGTTTGAAAAACAGGCTAAGGACAATAGCAACAATCGTGGCCAGCGCCATACCCTTCAATTCAAAATTCCCCAGCTTCAGCGTTGCCCCGCTAAGACCGATGACAAGAACCGTCGTTGTCAGAATTAGATTGATAGGTTTGGAATAATCAACTTTTGTCTCGACGAGCATCCGAATACCGGAAGCGGCGATGATGCCGAACAACAGCATGGAAACGCCTCCCATGACAGCCGTAGGAATCGTTTGAATCAAAGCGGAGATTTTCCCTACAAAAGAGAGAACAACCGCCAGGATCGCTGCTCCGCCAATGACCCAAACGGAGTAGACACGGCTGATCGCCATGACGCCGATGTTCTCACCGTACGTTGTATTTGGCGTAGATCCAACCAAGGAGGACAGCATCGTGGAGATCCCGTTTCCAAGTAAGGATCTGCTTAGACCTGGGTCTTTGGATAAATCTTTGCCCACCATATTGCTGGTTACGATCAAGTGACCGATATGCTCTGCAATTACAACAAGTGCTGCAGGAGCGATGATTAATATGCTAGCCCAATCAAACGTTGGTGAGTAGAAGGTCGGCAGCTTAAGCCACTGAGCCGCGCTCAAGGTTTCTTGAATATGCACTAAGCCGAGAAATGCTGCAAGTAAGTAACCAAGGATGATAGCCACTAGAATAGGGATGACCTTTAATAGTCCTCGAAATACGATGGAACCTACTACGCCTATCAAAAAGGTGAAAATAGATACCGTGATCACGGTCATATCGGGAACCCACGCTTCCTTGGCATCGGCAGGAGCGATAATGCCGGCCATAGAGGCGGCTGTGGGTACTAACTCTAACCCGATGACGGACACGATAGCGCCCATCGCCGCAGGCGGGAAGACAACATCAATCCATCGTGTTCCTACGTAGCGAATCAATATAGCGATGATCGTAAAGATCAGACCGACAACGAGGAACCCACCTAGTGCCGCACTATAGCCCTTTTGACCGATGACGAGGAAAACAGGTGAAAGGAAAGCAAAGCTAGACCCCAGGAAAGCGGGGATTTTTCCTTTTGTGATGAAAATATAGAGCAGGGTGCCGATACCATTCATGAGCAATATCGTAGCTGGATCGACATGAAATAGGATAGGTACAAGCACGGTGGAGCCAAACATCGCAAATAAATGCTGTAAGCTAAGGGGAATGCTTTCGCCTATGGAGGGGCGTTCATCAACTTGAATGATACGAGACACGGTGTAACTCCCTTTCTGTTTCTTCTCGTTCGATATCTTATCATAAAACGTGCTCGCAGGTAACCCTTACCAGTCTTTCCGCAGCGCAAATAAATCATGAAGCTCTTCATTAGAAAGCTCGGTAATCCATGCTTCGGAGGTGGAGATTACATTTTCGCTCAGGCTCATCTTGCTCTCGAGCATTTCGTCGATTTTCTCCTCAAGAGTGCCCAGAGAAATAAACTTGTGCACTTGCACATTCCTTGTCTGTCCCATCCGGTAGGCACGGTCTGTGGCTTGGTTTTCTACGGCTGGATTCCACCAACGGTCAAAATGGAACACGTGGTTTGCGGCGGTCAGATTGAGACCGACTCCGCCTGCCTTCAGCGACAAAATAAAGATGCCAGGCCCGTCAGCGGCTTGAAACTTGTCAATCATCTTGTCGCGTTCTTGCTTCGGCGTGCTGCCGTTCAGGTACAACACGGGTTCGTCTCGCTGTGCCTGCAAAATATCGACCAGCATCTTGCCCATGCTGACGTACTGCGTGAAGATCAGGCAGGAGTCGCCTTCATCCCGCAGTTCGCCAACCATCGCTGCGAGCCTTTCCAGCTTGGCTGAACGTGAGATGAAGCCTTCCCGGCTGTCTTCGTCAAGCAAGCYCTCCTCGGAGAGGGGAGCCTCCTTGGTCAGCAGAACCGGATGGTCGCAAAGCTGCTTAAGCTGAGTCAAGGCAGAGAGGATTGCGCCTTTGCGCTCCATGCCTTCCAGCTTTTGCATGCGCTCCATGAGGTTTTTGACCGCTTGCTCATATAGAGCGCCTTGCTCGGCGGTCAAGTTCAAGTAGACCTTCATCTCCTGTTTATCCGGCAAATCGAGCTGGATGGCAGGATCTTTCTTTTTCCGGCGCAGCATAAAAGGTTTGACGAGCTTCTGGAGCTGCATCGTCCGCTCCTCATCCTGGTGTTTCTCGATCGGATTCGCGAAACGATGCTGGAAGCCGCGCTGATTCCCCAAATAGCCGGGATTCAGGAAGTCATAGATCGACCACAGCTCAGACAACCGATTTTCGATCGGTGTGCCTGTCAGGGCGATTCGGTGTTTGGCTTTTAATGAGCGAACGGCGGCAGACTGTTTGTTCTGGGCGTTCTTAATATTTTGCGCCTCGTCCAGACAAAGGGAGCTCCATACCGTCTCTTGCAGCGTCTCTTGCTCCATAAGAGCAGTCGTGTAAGAGGTCAGCACGATATCGGTGTCTTTCAAGGCTTCAGAAAGCGCTTCGCCGCTTAAACGGCCTTTGCCATAATACAGCAGGACTCTAAGCTCCGGTGCAAAACGGGCCAGCTCCTTCTGCCAATTGCCGAGTACAGAGGTAGGGCAGATCAGCAGTGCAGGCTGCTCGGATTCAGCTTGGTGATGCAGCAAATAAGTGATGAATTGAATGGTTTTCCCAAGTCCCATATCGTCGGCAAGGCAGGCGCCAAGCCCGAATTTTCTTAAATAGGTTAACCATGTGAAACCTTCATGTTGATAGCTGCGCAGTTCAGCATGCAAGCCTGCAGGAACAGGAATCTCCTGCAGTTCTGATGGCTGTGCGAGCTGACGCACAAGCTTCATCAGATGCGCATTTAACTCAACTTCCAGTTGGATTCGTTCTTCATTTTCCGCGTCATCTTCTGGAACTGAACTTCCTTTAGCAGAATTCTCTTTCTCCGATTCATTCAGTAAGTGAAGTTGGAAAATATCCAGCAAGGATAAACCTTCTTGCGGGTCAACGCTCGACATCAGTCTGCGAATTTGCTCAAGCAGAGCGGGGTCGAGATAGACCCACTGGCCCCGGAAGCGAATGAGACGCTCATTACGCGAAAGCAGTGCAGCGAATTCTGCTTCGCTTAGATCCGCTTCCCCAATGGCAATCCGCCAGTCGAAGTCGACTAAGGCGTTCAAGCCGAAGAGCGACTGCCCTTTGCCTCCAGCCTCAGAGGATACTTTCGCGCGCAGCCGCGGCTTTCGCTTGGAGGCAGCCTCCCACCAGCCGGGCAGCATGACGTTCCAGCCGCCGTCCAGCAGATGCCGGCTGTCTGTCGTTAAGAATGTCCATGCCGATTCATCGCTAAGTGGCGTGGACAAGAGCTCTACGCAGCTGATTCCGCTGGGCAATGTTTCGGCTAGCCTGGCTGCCCAGCCGGCAGACCGTTCCAGCACATAAGGACTCCAGCTGCTGTCCCAAGTTCCTGCTGCGGTTCCGTCCGCAGCCAGACGAATCGGCGCGAGCACGGAGCGATCCGTCTTGTCCTGCAGGACAAGACGAAGTCGCCACGTGTCGTCCTCTTCATCAGGCTCGAGCAGCTGCAGCGCAGGGCGGAACGGGGCCGTGTCAGGGCGCCATCCTAAGGAAGCGAGCCATTCTTCTTCCGTCAGAGCGACAGTAGAAGCGGACCGTTGGAATAACGCGGGGTAATCCCGGCGAAGGTCGGAAATCGCCGCTTCGCTTGCATAGTGCTCCGCAGTGATAACAGCGGAGAACGCCGAACGCAGCCCCGTTAGACCTTGACCGAGGGCATCATTGGTTTGAAATGCGGCCCAATCGAATGATTTCAGCGCATCGGATTCTGCATCCCAAGTCCAACCGAGCGTCCCTTTGCGGAAATCGTGCAAGCTAGGTACATAGTGGCCAGCTTGCGCTTCTTGGTATAGAAGTGGTGAGATTTCGCGCATCGCTTTCATGCCTTCATTCCCATCATCAAAGCGCAGAATGTCCATGAAATCTGGCGCCGTGAAGAAGGGAATCACCATGTCCGCAGGAAGCACAACGACGGAGATATCACCAGCCTGCTGCAGGTCCAGAGCAGTGCCGTAGTAAGAGGGTTCATGCCAAGCGAACAGGAGATTTCGCAGTTTGTCGCCAGGCACGTCGCGGTCATCAAGAGCTCCCCAGAATAAAGCATCGCCGCTTTCTGTTAGTGTCATGCTCACTTGTAAATCATGCAATATGGCGTTCATCCGAGCAGCTTTCCTTTCCTAAGTTCCTCTTGTAGAGCTCGCAGTCTGCTATGTCGTTCAACGAATCTGGCAAAAAATGTTTCCCAGTTGCCAGGCTGCTTCATTTTCTTGTACACCTTTTCGAGCCTTTTCAAAAGTCTGACAGCAGCCTTATAGTCATGGCGGTTTTTCAAACCAACATAATGGTTCACCGCTTGATGGTAATAGGGTAGAAGCAGCTGTGGCGCTTCCTTTTCGATTGGCTGAAGCACGCTGACTCTGTGAAATAACGGGTCATGGCCCTGAAGAATCTGCATTTCGAGCCAGGCCTTCCATTTGCCCTGTTCGTAGAGGACATTTTCGATGAGATAATATGAACGCGGCAGTAGAGTTTCAAATGCTTTCCACATTAGATCCTCAGCCTCTGGATAATGTGCGACAGCTTTCTGCCAATAATTCGCGTAGGTGTCGAGCTCACGGGTTCGCGGATTGTTGAAGAAGAGCGCCGTTTTGGTTAACCAGTTAACAAGTTCCTTCCAATTGAAGGAATGCTGCAGTTGGTCAAAGAAAGTAACGAAAAGATAGGCGGGCGTGTCTTTGAAAGCGGGCCCTTTCTCTAATGTTGCCCAAGCTAATTGGGCTTGTGACATCAGTAGGTGTATGTAAGCTTTCGCGGCAGTAAGTGATGGTGTGGCGGCAGTGTCAACGGACACAGACGTCTCAATTGCTTCAACTTCCTTAGGGGCGTAGGATAATGCCGCCGTTTTTCCTGAGGTTATCCATTCGTTCCAAAGGGCTGCGTACACGCCGAAATCTTGATAACTGTGTCCTTGCTGTTCAGCCATCTGCGCTCTGAGATAAGCGAATGTTGTCTCAAGGCGCTCGCTGGACTCGGAGAGAGCTAACCGGGAAGCGTGCTCTTTTAACCATATCAGAACATCATCGTAAATCTTGTAGATTGCAGAAGACGTAAAGAAGCTCGTCCCGCCTTGTGTATTTTGTCCTTTTATTTTCCTGAGAAGGAATAACGCTTGATGTAGTTCAAAAAATGCCCGATCCTGATCCGAAAAAGGAACAGCAACCTGCGTTAGAGTACTTAAATGACTGCGCAGCTGCTGAGCGTAAACACCTTGATCATAGGTTGGTTTTATGGAGACGGTGAATTGATCCAGAAACTGATGCCAGCCGCTTACCGACATGCTCGGCAACTTCAGAATGGCGGATTCCGAGGTAGCTAGCGAAGCCGCGCGTTTCAGCTGCATTTTGGCATTCATAATCTGAGTTGCCGGGTATCCGAGACGGTCCGCCAGCTCCATCATGACAGCGGCTTGATGTTTACAAGCGCCTTGAACAGGGCACGTGCAGCTGCCGTCTTTGAATTTATTTAGATTAAGCGAAACGCGATAAACCTCAGATCCATCGACTTTGGCTTGCACCAAACGAGCATCAGAAATGTTCAGTGAGACAACTTGTCCTTGCTTAAAATAGGTAAACCCTCTGGAAAGGGTTACGTCTGTATAGGTTTCAGCCACATATTCGAGCAGCTTCAACC
>NZ_JBFTQB010000322.1:0-6451 GCF_056398785.1 Paenibacillus sp. 01T422
GGGTTAAGTCTGTCTCATGTAACGGACTCCAGCGGCGCTATTCCGCTAAATTTATACAAAATAGAATTCTAACGGACACGAATGACGCTATCCTGCGAGTTTCCACTGAGTATTTATTGGTTTTCGGTGAATAACGGCTCTGGGGTCCGTTAAATTGGATTTGAAGCCTAAAAACGAGAAATAGAGGCTGTCATGTCCGTTAGAAGCGGAGGTCAGGATAGGGGGATGGGAGAGCGGGAGTTGAAACGGTGAGAGGGAGGATGGAGGAAGGAAGGAGGAAGGAGGAAGGAAGAAGAAAGAAGCAAGAAGCAAGAAGGAAGAAGGAAGAAGGAGGGCCAAGAGGAACCAAGAGGAACCAGGAATGAAGAAGGACGCAGGACGCAAGGTTCCCCTCTAAACAACCACCCTAACAACAAAAAAACCAGCTAGCAAGGCCGCTCAGATGAGCAGACGTGCTAGCTGGTGTATTGTTGTTTTAGACGCGCTCGATCACTTTATCGATGAGTCCGTATTCGGCTGCTTCCGCAGCACTCATGAAATTGTCGCGGTCTGTATCTTTTTCGATGCGTTCGAACGTTTGTCCTGTGCGCTCTGCAAGGATTTTGTTCAGGTTGTCTCTCATTTTCAAAATACGCTTCGCGCGAATTTCGATGTCGGAGGCTTGACCTTCAGCGCCGCCAAGCGGTTGGTGAATCATAACTTCGCTGTTCGGAAGCGCGTAACGCTTGCCTTTGGCGCCAGCTGTCAGCAGGAAAGCACCCATCGAAGCAGCCATACCTACGCAGATCGTGGAGACATCCGGCTTGATGAACTGCATCGTGTCGAAGATCGCCATACCGGCTGTGATGGAACCGCCAGGGCTGTTAATGTATAGCGAGATATCTTTATCAGGATCTTGTGCGGCCAAGAAAAGTAACTGAGCAATGATGGAGTTTGCCACAACATCGTTGACACCCGTGCCTAAGAAAATAATGCGGTCTTTCAGCAAGCGAGAGTAGATGTCATATCCTCTTTCACCGCGTGCGTCCTGTTCGACGACCATAGGGATAAAACTCATGAGAATGACCTCCTTGGGGTGGGTAGATGGTTTAAAAGATTGTTGCTGCCTGGGGCCAATGTCATCCTATGAGTTATGAGATTGATCTCCCGTGTACATACTATTTACAGTATCTACAAGTATGATAACGAAAAAACCTCCGAAGGTCAAGGAAGGTCAAACTAACAATAAAAAAAATCAGTCGAATGACTGATTTCTCTGATATTTCTTATTTATCCGCGTTGTTTACGCGCCCGAAAGGAATCGAACCTTTATCTCAGGCTTCGGAGGCCTACGTCATATCCATTGGACCACGGGCGCATGTTTCAAAAAAGYGAAGCAAGGGTTATTATATGTCACCTCTGCATAAAAAGCAATACCGTAAGCCCTTACAGTACATTTTGTTGAAATTGTTTGAACAATTGTTGAATGTTAAAGTGTTATTGGTTATAATAAACGTGTAAGGCAATTTTTTTTCACCCGGGTGGGACACAAAATGCAGACCCGGGACATAAAACGTCCATCACTGGATCAGGAGCGTCGAACGTCGTTATATGAGAGAAATTCTAGACATTCAGAAAAAGCTCTTGCCGGATCTCATGGACATCATGAAGAAGCGATACTCGATTCTGCATCATATCTTAATCTCTGGTGTTGTCGGACGCAGAACGCTAGCTTCTTCGCTCGATATGACGGAGCGGGTGCTCCGCGGAGAAGTTGACTTCCTTAAGGAGCAAGGGCTTCTGGAATCGGATGCCTCTGGGATGAAGATCAGTGAGTCCGGTCGTCAACTGCTCGAAGATATGCTGCCGATCATTAAGATCGCTTTTGGATTGACGGATTTGGAAGAAAGCATCGCGAAAGCGTACGGTCTCTCGCAAGTCATTGTAGTTCCTGGCGATACGGACACTTCGGTCTTTACGAAGAAGGAGCTAGGACGCGCTGGAGCAGCGGCATTGCGCAAATATGTAGCCAAAGGCGACATTATTGCGGTAACCGGCGGCTCAACAATGGCGCAGATTGCGAATAACCTGACGATTTCCTCTTCCATGAAAGGCAATTGGTTCGTACCGGCTCGCGGTGGACTTGGCGAAAGCGTGGATATGCAGGCAAATACGATCGCGTCTATTATGGCCAAGAAGACAGGCGGGAAATACAGACTGCTTCATGTGCCGGATCATTTAGGCGAGGAAGCGTACCAGACCCTTATCCAAGATCCACAGATTCAGGAAGTTGTTGACGCTGTTCGCAGTTGTCGCATCGTTGTTCACGGTATCGGAGATGCTATGGTCATGGCTCGAAGGCGTAAGGTGGATGCCGAAACGACTCGCAGCTTGCAAGGCGATGGCGCTCTGGCAGAAGCATTCGGGTACTATTTTGACCGCCAAGGAAATGTCGTGCACAAGATGCCTACAGTCGGGCTTCGTCTTGAGGATCTACAGCGGACAGAGGTCGTAATTGGCGTAGCAGGCGGTAAAAGCAAGGGCGAAGCGATCGCTTCCGTTCTAAGGCATGGGCAAGAAGATGTGCTGGTAACGGATGAAGCGGCGGCAATAGAAATTATGAAACATGTATAAATGAGACATCATAACGTGGGCTTGTGCTAGCTGCGTTTTGAAATAAATAAATCTTTTTTAATCTTAGGAGGAATTCGCTATGGTAAAAGTAGGTATTAACGGTTTCGGACGTATTGGTCGTAACGTGTTTCGCGCAGCTTTGAACAGCACAGAAGTACAAATCGTTGCAGTAAATGATTTGACTGACGTTAAAACACTGGCACACTTGCTTAAATATGACACAACTCACGGTAAACTAGACGCAACAGTTGAAGCTGGCGAAGGCGAATTGATCGTTAACGGTCGTTCCATCAAAGTTTTTGCTGAGCGTGACCCTGGGAACCTGCCATGGGCATCTGTAGGCGCTGAAATCGTTGTTGAATCCACTGGTATCTTCACAGCGAAAGAAAAAGCATCCCTTCACTTGAAAGGTGGAGCTAAGAAAGTTATCATTTCCGCTCCTGCATCCGACGAAGATATCACAATCGTACTTGGCGTTAACGAAGACAAATACGATCCAGCAGCTCACACAATCATCTCCAATGCATCTTGTACAACAAACTGCTTGGCACCTTTCGCAAAAGTTATCAACGATAGCTTCGGAATCGTAAAAGGTATGATGACAACTGTTCACTCTTACACAAATGACCAATCCGTGCTTGACGTGCCTCATAAAGACCTTCGTCGTGCTCGTGCAGCAGCTGAGAACATCATTCCTTCCAGCACTGGCGCAGCAAAGGCTATCGGTCTGGTTCTTCCAGAACTTAAAGGCAAATTGAACGGTATGTCTATGCGTGTTCCTACGCCTAACGTTTCAGTAACTGACTTGGTTGTTGAGTTGAAAGTTAACGTAACTGTTGATGAAGTAAACGCAGCTCTGAAAGCAGCTTCCGAAGGCCCTCTTAAAGGCATTCTGAACTACACAGAAGATGCTTTGGTTTCCAGCGATTTCAATGGCGATCCAGCTTCCTCCACAATCGATGCTCTTTCCACAATGGTAGTTGGCGACAACATGCTGAAAGTGGTTTCCTGGTACGACAACGAGTGGGGCTACTCCAACCGTGTAGTTGACTTGGCTGCTTTCATCGCTAAAAAAGGTCTGTAATTTCATAAAACACACACTAACAACCACATGAAGAGGAGAAGCGATTCTCCTCTTTATGTGCGATTGTCGCCTATATAAGGTTGTTCGGAAGCAGGAAGTACGAGGAAGTACGGAAGTAAACCATACACGTTCAGGAGGCTTTAACTTATGAGTAAGAAAAGTGTTCGCGATGTTGAAGTAGCTGGTAAAAGAGTATTCGTCCGCGTTGATTTCAACGTACCTGTAGAGAATGGTCAAATCACTGACGATACACGAATCAGAGAAACGCTCCCTACGATTAAATTCTTGGTAGAGCAAGGCGCTAAAGTCATTCTTGCTGCTCATTTTGGTCGTCCAAACGGTCAAGTGGTTGAAGAGCTCCGTTTAACGCCAGTTGCTGCTAAATTGGCAGAGCTTCTTGGTCAAAACGTAATTAAAGCGGATCAATCCGTTGGCGAAATCGTGAAAGCACAAGTGGATGCGCTTGAAAATGGYGACGTTCTCTTGCTTGAAAACGTTCGTTTCAACGAAGGCGAAGAGAAAAATGATCCTGAATTGGCAAAAGCTTTCGCTGATCTAGCTGATCTATTCGTGAATGATGCATTCGGTGCTGCTCACCGTGCACATGCTTCGACTTCCGGCATCGCAGCTTACATCCCGGCTGTTTCCGGTCTTTTGATGGAGAAAGAGCTGGATGTTCTAGGCAAAGCGCTGAACAACCCAGAGCGTCCTTTCACAGCAATCGTTGGCGGTTCCAAAGTGAAAGACAAAATCGCTGTCATTGAAAACCTCCTGAACATTGCAGACAACGTCTTGATTGGCGGCGGTCTATCCTATACATTCTTGAAAGCACAAGGCTATGAAGTCGGTAAATCGCTTCTGGACAATTCGAAGCTTGATTTGGCGCTTAGCTTTATTGCTAAAGCCAAAGAAAAAGGTGTTAACTTCCTGCTTCCTGTAGATATCGTTGTTACAGATAAATTCAGCGCAGATGCGAACACGCAAATCGTTGATATTGACAGCATTCCTGCGGATTGGGAAGGCATTGACATCGGACCTAAAACACGTGAGCTTTACGCAGACGTTATCGCGAAATCCAAACTGGTTGTTTGGAACGGACCGATGGGCGTATTTGAAATCGAGCCTTTCTCCCACGGTACACTTGCTGTAGCGCAAGCTTGTGCAAAAACAGAAGGTTACACAGTAATCGGCGGTGGCGATTCAGCTGCAGCAACAGAGAAATTCCACTTGGCTGAGCAAATGAACCACATGTCCACAGGCGGCGGAGCTTCCTTGGAGTTCATGGAAGGTAAAGCATTGCCAGGCGTTGTAGCCTTGAACGATAAATAATTTATTTTCAAAGGAGATCATATCCGAATGAGCAGAAAACCGATTATCGCGGGTAACTGGAAAATGTTCAAAACTGTTTCCGAAGCTGTTAGCTTTGTGAACGAAGTAAAAGGCAGCACAGTCCAAGGCGTAGAAAGCGTAATTTGTTCTCCTTTCACAAACCTGCCGGCATTAGTTGAAGCTGTAAAAGGCACAGAAGTGCATGTAGGCGCACAAAACCTGCATTTCGAAGACAATGGCGCGTTCACAGGCGAAATCTCCGGCGTAATGCTGAAAGATCTTGGCGTGGAATATGTCATTATCGGACACTCCGAGCGTAGAGCTTACTTCGCTGAAACGGACGAAATCGTGAACAAGAAAGTCGTTGCGGCTTTCAAACACGGCTTGAAACCGATCCTTTGCGTAGGTGAGAAGCTGGAAGAGCGCGAAGCGGGTCAAACGAAAGATGTTTGCAAAGTGCAAACAGAAGCGGCTTTTGCTGGCATTAGCGCAGAGCAAGCAGCACAAGTGGTTATCGCGTACGAGCCAATCTGGGCTATCGGTACTGGCAAGTCCTCTACGGCTGCTGATGCACAAGACGTTATCGGCTACATCCGTGAGCTTGTGAGCGGTCTATACGGCGCTTCCGTAGCAGATGCAGTTCGCATCCAATACGGCGGCAGCGTGAAGCCTAACAACATTGCTGAGTACATGGCACAACCTGATATCGATGGCGCACTTGTTGGTGGAGCAAGCTTAGAGTCTGCTTCTTACATCCAACTCGTCCAGGGGGCGAAGTAATATGTCCAGACCGAAACCGGTAGCACTCATCATTCTCGATGGCTTCGGACTTCGTTCGGAAGAGCAGGGGAATGCCGTTGCTCATGCCAAAAAGCCTAACTATGACCGTTACTGGTCAAGTTATCCACATACAACCTTAACGGCTTGCGGTGAAGCTGTAGGTTTGCCTGAAGGCCAGATGGGGAATTCTGAAGTAGGACACCTGAATATCGGCGCTGGCCGTATCGTTTATCAGGATCTGACGCGGATTTCCAAATCGATTCGTGACGGTGAATTCTACGACAATGAAACGATTCTCGGTGCTGTCCGTCATGCGAAAACAAACGGAAAGAAGCTGCACTTGTACGGGCTGCTTTCCGATGGCGGCGTGCACAGTCACATTCAGCATTTGTTCGCTTTGCTGGATCTAGCTAAGAAAGAAGATTTCCATGAAGTGTACATCCACGCATTCCTCGACGGCCGCGACGTGGCTCCGGATTCTGCGAAAAGCTACATGGAGAGTCTCCTGCAAAAAATTAAAGAGGTCGGCGTAGGCAAAATTGCGACCGTTCAAGGGCGCTATTATGCAATGGATCGCGATAAACGTTGGGAGCGTACGGAGAAATCCTACCGCGCCATGGTTTACGGTGAAGGTCCAGCGTACAC
>NZ_JBFTQB010000323.1:0-10122 GCF_056398785.1 Paenibacillus sp. 01T422
CGAGAATAATCTCCGGCAAAATGGCAAAGGAATTCAGCCGATTTGGGCTTCCGTCCATCTTTAATTTCTTAACAGGCTTTTTTGAAATCCTAGGTGCCATTGGCATGATAGTAGGGATATGGTATCCAATTGTAGCTTTGTTATCTGGATTACTTCTAGGAGCGACCATGCTGGCTGCAGCCTTTACGCTGCTTGTGATCGCACGTGATCCATTTACAAAAGCGATCCCAGCAATAGTGCTAGTTCTGCTGTCATTTGCAATTACCCTTTATCATTTAAACCTGTAAAAATACTAAATTAACTAGTCTATTGTTCCTGTCTAAGCAGCATCGCATTGAATTAACTATATAACAGATAGTTAATTCAATGCGATTGAGGCGATAGAATGGCGATTATTGAAGTATTTCCCAACAGTCCGACAGCAATTCAAGATGCGGTTGYATTGTCGAATGAAGGCGACGTCATTATGGTACATAGAGGCGTGTACCATGAAAATGTGCAGGTATCAAGTGAGAAAAACAACATTCGCATCATATCCAAGCAGAAGCATGGTGCGACGCTAGACGGAAGCTGTATGCTGCTTGAAGCTTTTGAGCTAAATAGTGTTGCAGGTGTCGAAATCTATGGTTTTAGAATTAAGAACTATCTTTCACGTGGTATTCAGCTTATTAACGCCAAATCCAATCATATTCTTAGTAACAAAATTAGCGATATAAGCGGTGGCGTTAATCCGCTTGGTATTTTTGTGAATAATTCTGTGGGCAATCTGATCATGAAGAATTCTGTAGAACGAATTGGAAACGTGGGATCGGGATCGGGCATTACCCTGCAAGCGGTCACTGGAAACTGGGTGATCAAAAATAAGCTGACAAACAATTCAGCCCAAGGTATCGAAGTCATTGACGGCAACCATAATGCGATTGTGGGTAATCAGATTTCCAATAATAAAGGTGACGGAATTCTGGTGAATCGACTAGACAATAACCTTATTTATGATAATAAGATAGCTAATAATGGAAATAACGGAGTGAATGCGCAGAGTACGAATACGATCATTTTGGATAGTAAAATAAAAGGCAACTGTGAAAATGGCCTACTGATCACATTTAATTATAACTTTGCTGGATTTAATGAAATCAAAGATAATAAGCAAAGCGGTATACAAATATTCGCGGATTTTAACGACATTCAGAACAATAAAATTGAAAAAAATGAAGACAACGGCGTTTTCATCCATCATCCACATACAGCAAATATGGTGTTCGAAAATCAGTTTAAGCGCAATAACCCGCATAACATTAAAGATCAAGGCGAGAACAATAATATTATCCAGAATACGATCAAGGATTAATCATCATCCAACGAACAAAACAGGTTGTCGTAGTCATACTCGCGGCAGCCTGTTTGCGATCCAACAAATCATAAAAAAACACAGACGCGTGAAAGTTATCACATGGAGTGTAGGATTCAATCCATGTATGATCAAACTAACCGTTAATGGGTAATTATGGATGCGGGTGGTGGTTGGATGTACAAAGCATTAATTGTTGATGATGAAAAAATCGAACGCGAAGGTATCATATTCTTAATAGAGACGCTGGGGCTAACTTTGGAAACGGCTGCAGCGGAGAACGGCGTTAAAGCAATGGAATATTTGCAAAATCACGAAGTAGATATTCTGTTCACTGATATTCGTATGCCTTTTATGGACGGACTGGCTCTTGCAGCGAAAGCAAAAAGTCTCAATCCCAAGCTTAAAGTAATAATTCTAAGCGCATTCGGGGATTTTGAGTATGCGAAGCAAGCGATTCAAATCCATGTTGTTCACTATTTGCTCAAGCCCGTTGAGGTAGCCGAGTTTCTGGAAGTAGTCGCGCAGGTTATTAAGTTATGCGATGAAGATCGGGTGGAACGGGAACAAATGCTGAAGCTTCAACAGGTCTACGAAATCGGTAACCGTTACGTACAGGAGCAAATGCTGCTTGAATTATTGCAAGGAACCGAGTCTACACGCCTTGCCCGAGCAGGTGAGAGCCTTTACGGTTGGTTGAACGAAGATACAAGAGTTCGAATGGTGCTATTCGATATGCGGAAGAAGTTTTTTGATTCCGTTGATAGTGGGTTCGAAGCCAAGTTGAAATCTAGACTTCCTTGGGAATGTATGTATTTGAATCTGAATGAGTATCAAAGTGTGCTTTTTTTACGTATGGAAGAAAGTTGGGACAACGTAAGCATCGAGCCATATGGCTTACAGCTGCAAGAGTTTCTAATTGATAAATATAACGCAGATCATATGCTTGTATTCAGCAGAATACTTAACGGTCTTAAGATGATTTCAACCGAATTTCAGGAGATGGAAAAAGCATTGGAGTACAAGTTTTTCCTGTCTGCTTCCGCTTTGATGTTCACTGAAGAAACCTACGCTCCACGGCAGGAAGAACCAGCAGATATCGACGACTTACTGGGTGAAATCACAACCTACATAAGCAATAGCGAATCTCATTTGATTCGAACTGGCATCGAAAAAATGTTTATGGTGCTCCAAACCAGCAATAAACTTTCCACTATTTATGTGAAATACATATGTACAGAAATTGCAAAAAAATATGTCCAGGCTTATAAGCGTGAATACAATGCTTCCTTTCAAAGATTTGTTGAGCAGATCTATACAACACAAAACCTGCTTCAGCTGAAGGATCTGATGATCAACCTAATAGAAGAGCGTGAGAAATCGTCTTCCGAGTCCCCCAGAAAAGTGATCTGCGAGGTCCTTAAGCTGATTCACCGTGATTATGGACAGGATATCGGCTTGGAGTCTTTGGCGGAGAAGGCCGGCTTGTCCCCCAGCTATTTAAGCCACCTTTTCAAGAAAGAAACTGGAGCTAGCCTTGTGAAATATATGACTTGCTACAGGTTGGATAAAGCGGGGGAACTGCTTCGGAGTACGAATAAGAAAATTTCTGATATCTCTCAAGAAGTGGGCTATACGAGCTTCGCTTATTTCTGTTCTATTTTCAAAAATTATTACGGAAAAACTCCCGCCAAGTATAGAGAAGGGGACTCCCCATGAACCGCTGGCCGAATGTGCTTAAAAACATGCGCTTCAAGCAAAAGCTTATTCTGTCGTATCTCGTTGTAAGCTTGATACCTCTAGCCTTGCTAGGAACCTATTCGTACAATCAGTCCAAAATATTTCTCCAAAAACAAGCGATCCAGGGGTTGCAGAATACGGTGGGAACGTTAGCAAGAGGGATGAACGATAAGACGGAACAGGTTGAGCGTACGGTAGACTCCGTGGTGATGAATACAGGCCTCCAGCGCATATTTGGTACTAATTATGTAAGCCTTACACTACTTTCAGAGGACCTAAGAAATTATGTGAGTCCCTATTTTAGCATGATCAAGAATTTGAACACGGACATCCTCCAACTTACCGTTTATACATCTGGCAGAATGCCCGAGTATGGTGATTATATTCTTTCGTTAGATCGGATTAAGGAAGGGAGTCCGTGGTACAAGGATGCAGCGGAGCAAAAGAAAACGGGCTGGTACCTTGAAGAACCAGAACTCGCGGTATACAGACAGTTTCCAACGATCCTATATAACCAGATGTCCGGCATCCTGTATTTGAAACTGAATAAGGAACGTTTTTTTGATTCGCTTACATCAGTAACTACAGCCCCGTCCGCACGGGATGGGATATTTATCTCTGACAGAAATAATCGTATCGTTTACTCCAAACACAATGAAGCTGCGGCAATCCAACAACAGATGCTACAGAATCCAGAACGGTCCAAGGATATGGTCGAAGTTGACGGCCTTCGGTACATTATGATTCAGGAGCCTCTTCATCAAGCCAATTGGACGCTTTATTATTACATACCGGAACAGGACATTTCCATGGATGCAACCAGTATTGTAAAAGCGACGATTGCGCTCATTATTACATGCATGGTTATTTTGGTTGCCCTTATATCGGTATTTTCGCATACCATGATCAAACGGATCTATCATCTTAATAAATTGATGAAGCAAGTGCAATTCGGGAATTTGCAGATGGATATTCGCAGCGAGAGCAGGGACGAAATAGGGGAATTAACGAATCGCTTCGGTATCATGCTACGCCGGATCAATGAACTGGTGACGGAAGTATACCAGAATAAACTTATTCAAAAGGAAGCGGAATTCAAAGCGCTCCAAGCACAAATTAATCCCCATTTTTTATATAACACGTTGTCAGTCATTAACTGGAAATCATTGAAAATAGGCGCTACCGATATAAGTCATGTCGTAACTATGTTATCTAGATTTTACCGGACTGCTTTAAATCGTGGCGAAAGTATGACCTCTGTGAAGGATGAGCTGCAGAACACGCAGTCATTTGTGGAAATTCAGTTAGTAATGCACGATTATAGCTTCGATGTCAGCTACCAAATTGACGATGAGGTCTACCAGTACGACACAGTAAATCTATTGCTTCAGCCGCTTGTCGAGAATGCAATCGTGCATGGGATTGACCAGAAGGAAGAAGGTAGGGGAAAGCTGATAATTACAGCTCTTGCAAATAAGGGTTCGATTGAAATTACTGTAACGGACAACGGACCAGGTATCGATAAGAAACTACTTGATGAGATTCTGATCCAGCAATCCAAAGGGTACGGATTAAAAAATGTGAACGAGCGGATTAAATTAGTGTTCGGGCAAGCGTATGGCATCGAAGTTCTCAGTGAAATTGGACACGGATCTACGATGAAAATGACAATTCCGAAATATAAAAACATGAAATCGCAATAAAACGATAATTTTCAAAAAAATGAGATAAATCAATGAAATATACGCTGTGCTATAGTAAATATCAAGTGAATGCGCATTCATTTCATATCGATGGGAAAGGAGAGGGTTTTTTGCAGGAATCTGTTGTTGCTAACCAGAGGACCGAAACCATTTCCAGAACGAAAAGCGAGCTCAGACGGAAAATAAGAAGCTATCATGTTCTTTATTTCATGCTGCTGCCAGGTTTGCTTTATTTTCTTATTTTTCACTATATCCCGATCTATGGCGTTGTGCTTGCTTTCAAAAACTTCAAAATTATGCAAGGCATTATGGCGAGTCCATGGGTGGGGTTCGAGCATTTTCAAAAAGTATTTGCAGATCCCAATTTCTATCGTGTCTTAAACAATACGCTTATTATCAGTCTGTATAAAATCGTATTTGCCTTCCCGATTCCGATTATATTCGCTCTCTTGCTAAGTGAAATAACTAGAGAACGGTTTAAAAGAATCGTTCAGACGATTTCCTATTTGCCTCATTTTATGTCATGGGTTATTCTGGCAGGGATTTTCATTAGCATCTTTTCGCTGAACGGTCCTGTCAATGCGATCGTCAAACTATTCGGTGCAGATCCTATCCTATTTATGGCCGACGATCGTTACTTTCGTTCTATCCTGGTCCTCACAGACATTTACCAAGGGTTTGGTTGGGGCTCCATCGTTTATTTTGCGGCGATAGCCGGGATTGACCCGCAGCTTCAGGAAGCGGCAATTATGGATGGTGCCAGCCGTTTCAAAAGAATGATCTACATAACGCTGCCGATGCTGCTACCCGTTATCTCTATCATGCTTATTCTTCGTATGGCTCATGTGCTGGATGCCGGCTTCGACCAAATTTTCAATATGTATAATCCCAAGGTGTACGGGGTTTCGGACATACTGGATACTTTCGTGTATAGAAAAGGTTTGCTGGAAACGAATTATAGCTACGCGACAGCGGTGGGGCTCTTTAAATCCGTCGTAGCTCTTGTTCTAATCGTGCTCGTCAATAAAACCATTCACATGATGGGAGGAAAGGACCATACCCTTTGGTAATCCGGGGTGTTGGACGGAGGAATTCTGCCTATGATTGATACGAGAAAAACGAYCGCAGAGAAGATCGGCGAAATATTGCTCTACCTGATTATGATTATGATCACGCTTATCACCTTGTACCCTTTTTGGAATCAAGTCGTGACGTCAGTTAGTGCTGAAAACACCTTATATACGACCGGTATGTTACTTATTCCGAGCAAGCTTTCTTTTGAAAGCTACCATGTTATTTTTCAATACAAAGCGATTTGGTCCGGATATGGCAATACGATACTGAGAACGATTCTGGCCGTAACTTTTAGTTTAACTTTTACCGCGTTGTTCGCATATCCGTTATCCAAAAAAGATTTGCCATTCAACCGAACACTTACATCACTTGTTCTATTCACCATGCTATTCAGCGGAGGCTTAATTCCGAATTACCTGCTCATTAAGAAGCTGGGCATTTATAATTCCATTTGGGCTCTTGTATTGCCTAGTATGATCAGTGCGTTCAATGCATTAATTATGAGAAATTTCTTCCGATCTATTCCAGAAAGCTTAGAAGAGTCAGCGCGTGTGGATGGGGCGGGGTACTTCTTTATTTTTTCGTGCAGAAGTATTTTGTAAAAGGGATTATGATCGGTGCCGTTAAAGGTTAAACAATGGGAATAGAAAGGGTGATTGGTTTGAAAAAGGTTCTTCCAGTGACATTAAGCGTAGCGTTATGTGGGGTCGTTCTAGCTGGCTGTTCAACGGATAAAGCTGTAAACGGGGAGCAAGCTGCTACACCTCAGGCAGATAAAAAATACAAGCTAAGCTATTTGAATCAGAACTACGATAAAACTGTTAAAGATTCCTATGCCATCAAATATGTAGAGAAAAAATTCAATGTCGAAATTGAACAGCTTCCAAGATCTAAAGACAACTACAAGGAGGAGCTGCTGCTAAAAGTAGCTTCTGGCGAAATTCCAGATGTTTGGGTGGATCTAGGCTTTCCCGAGTATGAAAAATTGGTGAATCAGGGTGCCGTTGCCGAAATCCCGCAGGAGCTTATTGAGAAGAATGCGCCCCATTACTGGGCTTGGCTGAAAAAGCATCTGGGTGATGATCCTTTGAAGTTCTATAGGAGAGACGGCAAGAACTATTCCATGCCAATTATTCAAACATTGGGGCCAGACCGTACGGTCGTTGGTTTGCGTAAGGATTGGCTTGAAAATGTAGGCATCACGAAGAACCCTGAAACTTTGGATGAATTCGAAGATGCTTTACGCAAATTCCGAAATAACGATCCTGATAAAAACGGCAAAAAGGATACCTATGGTTGGACGGGTCAAGCTGTAGGTGTCAAGGATATATTCAGCCCGGTGTTCGGTGCATTCGGCGTGTTTCCAGGCACATTCACGGATAAGGATGGTAAAGTCGTTCGGGGAGAGATTGAGCCGGGAGCGAAACAAGCCCTAACCTTGCTTAACAAATGGTACAAGGAAGAGCTGCTTGATCCCGAATTCGTTCTGAACAAAGGTCAGAATATCGACGATAAGATCATCTCAAGCAAAGCTGGAATTGTAACCGCTTCCTGGTATCAGTTTATCACGAAGGCCGCCTTTTTTGACGGAAAATATTATGATAAGCTGCGTGCCAATGTGCCAAACGCCAACTGGCTGTTAACTGCAGGACCCAAGGGTCCAGAAGGACAACAGGGCACCGTTCAGTTAAATCCGATCGCAAGCTCAGGTGGTCAATTCGGTAAACATATGGAAAAAGACAAGGAGAAGATGGCCAAATACTTGCAGGTTGCGGACTCTACAGCTTTTGATGCGGAGACTTTTGAGAATATCGTGTACGGGGAAAAAGGCAAAACCTACAATAAAGGCGAGAAAGGTGATTATAAGTATCTCCCTCCATTTGATAAAGAAGAAGAACAGATCAAGTTCGGTATTGGACAACAGTATACGTTCCTTGGCAAATCATTCAACGATTATGACTTCCAGACTCCCTATATGACCCTTAACGAGTTAATGTCCTTGCGGAAGGCCTCCGAGCATATTGGCAAAGGAAAATATGATATTATGCAACCAATTGCTATAGCTGCCTATAACGAAAACGTCGATGCACTCGACCAAATGACACTGAAATATTACATCGATATCATTACCGGACAGCGCCCTGTAAGCGATTTCGATAAGTATGTGGAAGAGTGGAAAAAAGCCGGTGGATCCAAAGTAATGGCCGAAGCTCAGAAGAAATATGAAGAAAATTTCAAAAAGTAAGATTACGCGACAATTTCATGAAATGAAGGAAGGTGTTGACGATGGACATGGCAATTCAGTCTACTCGTAAGCAAGTCTGGCACCTGTCATCCCCTGATGGGAGGCTGCAAGTCAGTGTGCTGCTAGATGATCAAGGAAGCTTGTCCTATTATGTAAAAAAAACAGATACTGAGCTGATAACGGCTTCTCCACTTGGGATCGTTACAGACCGGGCGGCATTTAACGAAGGTTTGCAATTTGTTGACATTACCACTACAGAAATCAATGAGAGCTACTCGATGCCACATGGAAAAATAAAACAGTGTATCAATCAAGCTAATGAAATGACCCTTCATTTTAGTAAGCAGGCTCACAGGCTGCAGGTGATCTTCCGGGCTTACGACGATGCGATTGCCTTCTGTTATCAATTGCCTGAAGAAAGTTTTATTCAGATTCTCTCTGAACCAACCGGGTTCGCGCTTCCTCAGGACCGTCTAATCAACGTGTGGGCGCAGAAATTCATGGAGTGCTATGAGCGCACTTATGATCATAGCATGCTTGAGCTGATGGAAGAGGATGGCTATGCGATGCCCATGCTATTCCAGATCGGCAACGATGGCTGGATGCTTCTTAGTGAAGCAGCTGTTTACGGCAGCTACTGTGCCTCCCATTTGAAAGTAAGCAGGAAACAATCGCGTTTGCTGGAGCTTGCTTTTGCACCGGATCAGGAGGGGCCGAATGTTGCGGAGGGACCTTTCGCTACCCCTTGGAGGGTGGCCATTATCGGCGATGAGCTATCGACGATTGTCGAATCCATGGTGGTCTTTCATTTGAACCCACCGAGTGCAATTGAGGACACGTCGTGGATTCGTCCAGGTCGCTCAGCCTGGTCATGGTATTCAGACAGTCTTTCCTGCCGCGATCAGGAGAAACAGCTCCGATTTGTTGACTTTGCAGCTGACATGGGATGGGAATATTCCCTTGTGGATGGCGGCTGGGATAGGGAGGAGAGCACGGTCAATGTACCTGAATTAATCCAGTATGCTGAAACCAAAGGTATTGGTATCTGGCTATGGAGTCATTTCAAAGGCCTCAAAGACGAAGAAACTTGCCGGAGCAAAATGGCTTTGTGGACAGCCTGGGGAGTGAAAGGCGTCAAAGTCGATTTCTTCGATAGCGATTCTCAAGAACGAATTCAAGCGTACGACATGATAGCTGAAGTAGCACTTGAGCATAAACTAATGATCAATTACCATGGAGCTACCAAGCCCTCTGGCGAACAACGGCGCTGGCCGCATGTGATGACGAGGGAGGGTATTTTTGGAGCGGAGTATTGGAAAAATCCGTTGAATGAGGGGCCGAATGCGGTACATAACTGTACAGTGCCATTTACCCGGAATGTGGTCGGCTCCATGGACTATACACCAGTCACTTTCACCAATCTAACCCGTACCGGTCACTGTCATCAACTTGCGTTAGCCGTATTGTTCGAATCCGCGGTGCAAAACTTTGCAGACTCCATCGAAGCTTACGAGGTAAGTGCAGGCAAGTCTTTTCTACAGCAAGTGCCTGTAAATTGGGATCAAACACTGCTGCTAGAGGGGTACCCGGGGCGTTATGTCACGATGGCACGCCGTAGTGGTTCGGATTGGTTCGTAGGCGCAATCTGTGCGGCTAGCGGGCGGACAGCTCGTGTGAACCTCGACTTTCTCGAGGATGAAGTATCCTATACGGCGGAAATATACGAAGAAGTATTCGATAAGCTGGATCATTACCGTTTTAAACATTCCGCCGAAATATTCGTTCGACAAGAACCGGTCACCAGGAAGGATTCACTCCTTCTGAAACTGAGAGTCAACGGTGGCAGTGTGATCCGAATTGTAAAAGCTGAAAATTAAAATTAAACACACCTATATTTGTGTCCCTAGATAACGACACAAATATAGGTGTGTTGACTTTCCATGATATAATTTACTGGAAATCGTTTCTATCCTATTTTCACAAGGGAGCCTATCCATGAACATATCTGA
>NZ_JBFTQB010000324.1:0-6439 GCF_056398785.1 Paenibacillus sp. 01T422
GGGGAGAAATGACGTTGAACATTTCGAACAAAATCGTCTTGATTACAGGAGCGTCAAGCGGCATCGGCGCTGTCATGGCACAACAATTTGCGGCGTTGGGGGCGATTCCCATTTTAACAGCCCGCAGCACAGACAAGCTGGAGTCGATTGCTGCAGGCATCCAAGGCCAGCATGCCGTTTACGCGCTCGACGTTACGAACACGCAGCAAGTACATGACGTGGTTAGTCAGGTTGTAGCGAAGTTCGGTCGTATCGATATTTTGATCAACAATGCCGGTTACGGGATATTTGAGTCGTTTGCTGGTGCGCCGCTGGAGCATTTTGAAGACATGATGAACGTGAATTATATGGGAATTGTCCGGTGTACGCAAGCCGTATTGCCTCACATGATGAAGGCGGGAAGCGGCCATATCGTGAACATTGCCTCTATGGCGGGAAAAATCGGTTCAGCCAAATCTACGAGCTATTCGGCAACGAAACATGCCGTGCTAGGTTTCACGAACAGCTTGCGTCAGGAGCTACTGCGATCGGGGATTTCTGTCACGGCGATTAATCCGGGACCCATCTCCACACCATTCTTCGATAAAGCAGATCCGAGTGGGAACTATGTCAAAAATGTAGCTTGGTTTATGCTCAAACCGGAGAAAGTTGTGAAAGAACTGATCCATGCCATTGAGAAAAAAATACCGGAAAAGAATCTGCCTTTTGTAGCAGGCGTTGGAATTAAGCTCTTTCACTTATTTCCAAGGTTGTTCGACCGRCTGGCATCGGGGATTTTAAATAAAAAATAAAGCGGGTCCCGGTCTATCGACTGGGAATCCGCTTTTTTCGTTGCGTGAGCGGAGTTACTTCGACTCAGGTTTTTTGGCTTGCAGAGCTTGATTTAAATCACGAATCTCTTCGAAAATACGACGCACTTCCGCTTTGCTTTCGGGATGCGTTTGATTCCAATGAGAAGTAAGGGCCGGGAGTGATTTATGAACATGATTGAAAAATGCCCATACTTTTATTTTCTCAAGCATTTCAGGTGACGTATCTCCCGTAATGAGTTCTGCGGTTTTTAACACAAGAGCGTTGAATTCATTCTCAAAATCTGTATTCATAGTTTCATCCCTTCGGATGGAAAATAGTAAGACACTTCTAGTTTATCTGATGCTCTGACAGCTGTCAAAATAGGGGGACCCATGTCCATAAGCCGTGAGGATTTTGCCGGGGAAGACAGCTATGATCTCATTCATGCGATTCTTATGGTACAGTCTTTAGCGGAGGTGCAGCCTGGACCTGTAGCTTTAATCGGGTTTTCACGTGAAGGCACTTGATGATGTTTTTGCCTGGCTGCGAGAAAAAAACCAACTTAAGCACGAAGTGGGTTTTATTACCATATTACTTTGTTTTTATTGTTGTTTACTCCCTAGCTTTGCCCTAAAATAAGGGTAAGAAACAGATATGTTTTTACCTGGTTGGCTAGGGGGCGTTTATTTCGAAGTCTCTCAGACTGTTATTTAGCAGTGATTTTTACACGATAGAGAAAAGCGTGCAGGAACAGATATATCATGAGTTTTATCTCCTCGTTTATCCGATGATTTATTTTATACTTAGAGATCATGCGGCCGTGGAGGATATTATTCAAGAGTCTTTTCTTCGGGCTGTGAGGAAAGCGCCGCTGCTTCAGGATATTGATAAATATGAAAGTTGGGTCAAGAAGCTGACCCGGAATGTAACGCTGAATCACCTTCGCAAGCACAAACGCAACCGGGATGAGCTTGAAACAGAACTTATGTTGTGCATCAAGGAAACGGCACCTACCTCGGATTATTTGGGTTCCCTGGATCAAGAAGTCGAGCTGAAGCTCATGCGGGAAGCCATCATAGCTTATATCAATCAACTAACTCCCTCCTACCGTCAAATTATTGCAATGAAATGGATACATAATTTATCTTACAGAGATATGGCGATCGAACTAGGAGTCACGGAGGGTGTTGTGCGGCAGCGGTTGTTCCGAGCGAGAGATGTTATCAAGCAGAAGCTGCTAGAAGAATGGGGAACGGGAAAATAAGAGTCCATGCGGACTCTTATTTCTGCTTATATGAAGGAAAACGGGCAGTCCATTTGTATTTTTTTCAAAGTATCGATTTGTATCGATATACAGGGTGGCATATAATAAGGTCATTAGGTTGAATGAGAAAAGGGGTTTACGTCCATTGAGTACAAGCTTTGAACAGCTGCAAATCGCACAAACGTATTTAGATAAATTGAAAGAATTAGGTATTGGTGAGCCAACGCCGATTCAGGCAGAAGCAATTCCAGTTTTGAAACAGGGCAGCGATGCAATCATCCAGTCACAGACAGGTACTGGCAAAACGCTTGCGTATTTGCTACCGGCACTGGAACAAATTGATCCAACGCAGAAACAGCTGCAAGTTCTAGTCGTTGTTCCTACCCGGGAGCTGGGGATGCAAATTATGCAGGAAATTGAAAAATTAACGGCTGAAGGTCCTATTCGTTCGCAATCCTTGATTGGCGGAGCGGCTGTGGTCAGACAGGTCGAGAAGCTTCGACTGCACCCTCATATTGTTGTGGGAACTCCAGGGCGTTTGCTTGAGCTTATGAAAATAAAAAAACTAACTTTGCACCATGTGAAAATTGGTGTAGTCGATGAAGTGGATCAAGTCTTTGAACTTGGTTCTATGCAAGATGTGGAATCTGTTCTGAAAGGAATGCTGAAGTCCAGTCAGAAGGTTTTCGTGTCTGCGACAATTCCGCAAAGCACAGAGCAAGCGGCTGGCAGATGGTTGAAGGAGCCTGTCATTATTAAAATCAACCCGAGCCAGCGTACAGCGGAAACGCTGGAGCATATGTATGTACTTTGCCAAGAGCGTGAGAAGGTGGACACGCTTCGGAGACTTGTACGTTTAATTAAACCGAAATCTGCGATCGTATTTATCAATGTCACAGATGATATTGCTCAAGTCGTAGCCAAGCTGCAGTATGTTGGATTATCCATTGAGGCTTTGTACGGAGAAGCGAGCAAGCAGGATAGGGCTAAAGTAATGGGGAATTTCCGGGATGGGAAATTCCAGTTGCTGCTGGCAACGGATGTTGCAGCAAGAGGGCTGGACATTGAAGGCGTGACGCACGTCTTCCACTTGGATCCTGCCACTAACGCGGAGTATTATCTCCACCGCGTAGGTCGTACTGGCCGGATGGGCCGAGAGGGCACGGCCATTTCCATCGTGACGCCGAAGGAACAGTTCATTCTCGAGAAATTCGAGAAGCAGCTCGGGATCACGATCGCGCCGAAGGCGATGTACGAGGGCCGACTCGTCGATCCGGCCCTAGACCGCAGTGCGGCTACGATGCGCAGCCGCCGTGAAGCTGCACGCCCGCGGGGCGAAGCACCTGTGCGCAGCGGCTCCGCCAGCTCGCAGTATGCTGCTGCGCCAGCGGGCGCGGTGCGCACTAGTGCGCCGGCGACGGACGCGCGCGAATCTAGCGCTAGCCCGGCGAAGCCGGCAGCGCCGAAGCACACGGCCGCCGGGGGCAAGGCCGTGAGTAAAGCCCAGCGCGAGCGAGATCGCAAGAGCAAGGGCGCTCCTCGCTGGCTGAAGGAAAAGCAGCAGAACAAAGAGTAGCCGTTATTTGCATCTGCAAACTGTACGGCTTGCCAAATCTGTCTTCTGCGGGGTGTTGAAGCGTGCTGAAAAAACGATTTATCTTTCTCATCGTGGTCATCCTCATTCTTGCGGCCGCCACGGTGATGTTCATCCGGCACATTAAACCTACCGAGGATCTAGACCTGAATTATCAAGAAATCTCAATCGGCAGTAAAATCGCAGACATGGTTAAGAACCGGAAGCTCGAGGTTCAGATAACAGAGCAAGATTTGAACAATCTTGTGAAAAAGCAGCTATCGGCCCATCAAGATCTGCCTAACGGTATTCGGATCGAAGGGGCTAAGCTTACTTTGCAGGGAAGCAACCTCGTGGCAGACGTCAATGTTAGATGGCAGGACAAGGTCCTTGTTGGGGCCCAATTGCTTTTCACCCTAGCATGGAATCCGCCGAATGTGGTCATTCAACATCAGAGTACGATGGTTAGAGGCATACAAGTCCCAAAGGAATGGCTTCAGTTCGCTCCAATCGAGCTCTCGATCGAAGATCACTTGCCGCTTCTTATAGGAGTGAAGGATGTACAGTTCGAGGAGAAAGCCGTCCTCATCCAATTGAAGGCTCTGCGCTGATCTCAAGAATGTCCTCCCCTAAATACGAAATGAGCCCTAGAAGTGATTCTAGAGGCTCATTTTTTTTATCCCATTATAATACTCACTATGCAGTCAACTTCCATCTCAGTTACCCAGTTCTGCGGGAATGATCCATTAAGGCGTGTCAGCTGAAGCAGTTGGAAAAACTACCGTTAATCTGCACTTTTCATCGACAGAGAAGGAAATAGCAGTAGAAACTCCAGCTAAAGCGTCGGTAGTGGCCAGTAATTTGCTGAGTTTAACGAAATTAGCTGTAGAAAATCGAGTTATTTGAGCAAAAGTATCACATTTACAGAAAAAAGCAGTAGAAAGCGGCGTTACTTATAAGGAATCCACCACTCACTTATCTGCCTAGAAACTCAGCTTTTTTTTAACTAGCAGCTTGAACCTTCCACCTGCGGGAATAGATCACAACTCCGAAAACCACACACATGGCAATTAACACGAACCAAATCGAAAAGCCGACTTGAAACTTATCCATCCCCCAGCCTACACCTAATGGTAGGACAGATCCACCCAAACCACCCGCTGCGATAAGCGTGCTTGTTGTTTGCTCCGTGCGTCCAGGGAGTAATTGATTGGCATAAATAAGAGCAACAGCAAACATCCCTGACATGAAGAGTCCAAGCAGCAGAACAATAGCGAAGCTGCTCCATAATTGCGTGCTGAACAACCACAGAAAGACGGTTATCAAGCTGCCGCCAAAAGCGACGGCCAAATAGCGGAAATAAGTCATTTTCTCAGCAAGCACGCCAGCAAATAGACGTCCAGCCACCATGGCGATCCAATACGCTGTTACCGCCAAAGTGGATACTGAGCTTGTGGTGTGCATCTGATCGATAAAGATCGAAGGCAGGAAATTAACGATTGTATTTTCCATCCCTACATATAGGAAGAAAACAAGCATGAACAGAATAAGGAAGGTTAAGGAACTTTTTGTTAGTGCAGGAGGTTTAGCATCTTGCTGCGTTCTGTCGGCTTTGTGAGCTAACAATTCGTCATGCTCGCCCAAGGAAAGTTTCGACCAGATGAGACCTGTTGCAAGCGCGCTTATTCCCAGAAGCATGAATCCATATTTCCATAACCCATTGGCAATCAAAATACTGGAAATGATCGGCATAAACAAAGCGCCAAGTCCGAAGAAAACTTCGAGCGTACTGAAGGCTGAGGCTTGCTTATCCTTGGCTGCCATTAACACGAAGGTCGAAATGCTCGCTTCTACGAGTCCGAAAGCCATACCGGCTACGAATGTTAGGCTCACGGCCAGAGACCAAGGGGGCAGCATGACAATCGTAATCATGGATAAAAATAGCAGTCCGAACGCCATCGTAATCGTGATTCGACGGCTGAAGCGGCGGCTGAACGCGGGCATGCTGAGCACGCCAAGCAAGAATCCGCCGAACTCAAGGAACACCAGCAACCCGCCATCGCTGTAGCTGCGTCCATAATGGGTGAGCAGCTCGGGTAATACCGCTCCAAAAATAACGTGGGTGCAGCCTGTTAATAGATAAGACAGGCACCCCATAATCAATAACCTTCTCATACAATTGTGCTTCCTTTTTGCTCGGACATGTATTTATCGTTATAGGCAAATACATGATCAATGGCTTCAGCAACAGACTCGACATGATAATTTGCTTTTTGTTTGACCTCTGAGTGAGCACCTTTCATAGCAAAGCTATGCGGCGTAATCCCGAACATGGATACATCATTGAAGGAATCGCCGATACAGGCAATTTCCCCTGGTTTTAGACCCAACTGCTCAATGAGGACCAAGAGGGAGTTGCCTTTTGAAACTTGCCGCGGCATGATGTCCAAGCAATCTTTGTMGGAGATGAATAGTTCAACTTGATCACCCAGCTTTTCCTCCAACAATGCCTTTAGTGTAAGAAGAATTTGAATATCCCCGAATGTTGATATCTTACAAATAGGAAGCTCGGCCTTCAACGACTGCTCAATGTCCTCTTTTATAATAAAAGGTCGGAATGTTCGGGACTGAACCTCATCGGAAGCGGGAGTCAAATGCGTGATGTAATTCACTTCACCTGAGCAAACGATCTTCACGAGGTCAAAATCTTTCAGTAATTGATAGGTTTGATAAGCCAATTCTGATTCGAAAAGCTGGGATTTCAAGAAGGAGCCATCCTCCAAATGGATGAACGCGCCATTCTGCGATAC
>NZ_JBFTQB010000325.1:0-6434 GCF_056398785.1 Paenibacillus sp. 01T422
GCGTTAAGTACTATAAAGAGATGTAGTAAATCGATCATCGATCAGTGGCGAGAAAATCAGATCATAATCACAAAATAAGAAACCGGACCCTTAAGGGCCCGGTTTCTTATCCATAAATCCCAGCTCGCAGCAGCGCTTGCGTGTACGCCGTCTTCGGCTCATCGAGTAGCAGCCGTGCATCACCCATCTCTTGAATGACGCCGTCCTTCATGACGGCGACCCGGTCAGCGAAGCCAGCAATCGTCTCCAGCCGATGCGTAATATAGAGCATCGTCATCCCTTCCGATTGCTTCAACGACAACAACAGCTGCTGCAGCTCATGCTCAGTGGAAGGGTCAAGCGCCGATGTGATTTCATCGGCCACCAGCAGCTGCGGCGACATGGAGAGCGCTCTCGCCACGGCGATTCGCTGCTTTTGCCCGCCGGAGCATTCGAACGGGTACCGCTCCAGAAAATCAGCGGGCAGCATCACCTTGCCGAGCAGCGCCTCGGCTCGGGCATAGGCTTGCTTACGCGGTAACCCGCTCAAGCGCAGCGGTTCCGTGACAATGTCTTTGACACGCCAGTAAGGATTCATGGAGCGGTCCGGATTCTGAAAGACGATCTGCATGCGCGAGGTCGGCACGTTCTTCTGGTCATCCACCCACTTGATCGAGCCGCTAGTCGGATGCTGCAGGCCCACGATCAACTCGGCCAAAGTCGACTTGCCCGAGCCGCTTTCTCCGATCAAGGCGAAAATTTCGTTCTCCTGTATCGTGAACGTGACGTCATCCACCGCCTTGACGACCTGATCCTTCCGGCTGCCTCCATAATGTTTGGACACCTTCTCTAAGTGCAACAATGTGCTCCCCTCCCGCCAATTGATTAAACCACAGCAGCTTGCTGAAACAACTGCTTCCCGTTATGTAAATAGCACTGCTTCTGCTCGCCTTGAAGCTGAACACCGTCTTGCAGCACGATGATTTGATCTGAAATATGCAGCGCTGCTGGCAAATCGTGCGTGATGAGCAGCAGCGTCAGCTGGTGCTCTTTCACCTTGCTCACAAGCAGGTCGAACACTTCCCGCTTCACAATTGGGTCCAAAGCGCCCGTCGGCTCATCGGCAATGAGCACCTTCGGTTTATTCACTAGCGCCAGCGCGATCAAGGCTCTGCTAAGCATACCGCCGCTTAATTGATGCGGATATAATGCCAAGATATGTTCGCCCAGCTGCACTTCAGCCAAAGCCGCAACAGCTGCCGCACGCTTCTCGCTTAGGCTCGTTTGCAGCCGCATCGTTTCATAGAACTGCGCGCCGAGCGTCATAATTGGATTAAAGCTGCTCCTCGGATCCTGGAAAATGTAAGCAGCATCTCCCCATCGCTGCAGGGAACTTGGCTCGCCATCAGGTTGATACATGACATGACCGTTCACGACGATGCTTCCACTCACCGATTCGCTAGGCGTTAAGCCATAAAGGGTGCGTGCCATCGTTGTTTTACCGGAGCCAGACTCGCCCACCAGGGAAGTAATCTGACCCTTTTTCACATCAAAGGAGATTGGACAAATGATCGTAGTTGCGCCATACGTTACTTGTAAATCACGAACAACTACAGCGTATGACTGGTCTCCCTCCATCCGCTGCGGCATGGACGCCTTTCGCTTGACCCGGCGTTCTTTCCCAGGAATCTCTACTCCGCTGCGATTCACCGTCACTACTTTTTCCCCAATCAGCGCAAGCGCAATGGTCACGAATAGAATGACCAAGGCAGGCGGCAGAATCATCCACTGCCACGCATCGTTCAAAAAGGTTTGCGTACGCGAGAAAGCGTCCTGAAGCATTTTAYCTAAGGAGACTGTGCTAGGATTCCCTACACCCAGAAATGACAAGCTGGCTTCCATCGCAACCGCTGATTGGAAAGCGATAATGAATTTCGTACGCACCAATGGCCAAATGAAAGGCAGCAAATGATGGTACAACACATACCAGGTTTTCCCCTGATACAGCTGGGCGGCTTTGACAAACTCTCTTTCTTTTAAAGAAAGCACCGAAGCCCGAATCAGCTTCATATATCCCGGCCAAGTAAGCAAACTTAGGGTTAAAATGAGCTGCCAAGTCCCTCCTCCAGTGAAAGAAGCGACAATGAGAATAAGAAGCAGCGACGGCAGCACTAGCATCATATTCGCTAATCCGTTAATTGCCAGCCCCAGTTTGTTGGAATAGCCGGATAGCAATCCTAGACTTGCACTTAAGAAGGTGCTGATGATGGCCACCATAAGGCCAATGTAGAGCGTAGTTCTAGTACCATGCAGAAGCTGGATGAAAATGTCCTGACCAATGGCATTCGTTCCAAGCCAGTACTGTTTGGACGGCGGCAGCAGCCGCTCAGCATCAATCGCAAAAGGAGAAGCCGTGATGAACAGAGGCATGACAACGGCAAACACGACAAACAAACCGAACAACAACATGCCCACGCGCTGTGACGCCGTAAGTTTGGTCAGCCATGACTTCATCTCTGCACACCTCGATTCCCAGCAATTCGCGGATCCAAATAAGGATAAATCAGATCGGCGATCCAATTAAGTAAAAGCACAATCAGCGTCATCATCAAAAATAAGCCGTGCAGCATCGGATAGTCGCGCCCCAGAATAGCTTCCTGCAGCAGCTTCCCAACACCTGGGTAGGCAAACACGGTTTCCACCAGAATGGAACCTGCCATCAGCGCACCCATGCGAATGATAATCAAGGTGACCAGCGGCAAGGCCGCATTGTGGGCGATATGCCGGAACAGGATGCCGGAGGTCCTTATCCCCTTTGCCGAGGCAAATTCAATATAAGGTTCATGGCGAACACGAACCGCCTCATTGCGCATGAGCAAATAGATGCTCGCTACGCTTCCCAGCGTCAATGTGAATGCTGGCAGCACGGCATGCCGAGCAATATCCAGCGCATGATCGAGCCATAGGTCAGAGCGCATAAACGCAGTTTTGGCGCCGCTCAGCGGAAACCATTTGACTTTGACCGCCATCGCAATAAGCAGCACCATCCCGATGAGAAACTCGGGAATTGTGCTTAAGCCCAGCATCGATAAGAACAAGCCGCGATCAGTTCTGCCAGGATAACGCCAGGCCGAGTATAACCCGGCGAGCAGCCCAATGACGATTGAACACAAGCTTGCGATGCCGAGAATTAACAATGTCCACGGTAAACGTTCCAGTATAATGTCGTACACAGGCGCCTTATACAGAATCGAGGAACCGAAATCAAAGGTAAAAAGGCCTTTCATATAGGCTATAAATTGTGCGCCTAGGGAATCGTCCAAATGATAATACTGCTGCATCGCTGCCTTTTGCGCTTCCGTCAAAAAGACCGCGCCATCTTCGCCGCCGCCCGCAATAGACTCAATGGGCCCCCCCGGCAGGAGCCGAGGAAGCCAGAAATTGAGTACAATCACAAATACCAGAACCAAGAGGTAAGAACGGTATTTATTATTTTTTGACATTGATTAAAAACGCCTTGTTTTCCCACAGCGGCATGCCGTCCGCGATTCCGCCGTACGTATTTTTCCATCCGTCGAACTTGTCTGCTTTATGAATCTCATAGAACGGGCGGTGATACAGGACAAGCGTAGGCAGCTCTTCCGCTAAAATATCCTGCATTTGGTTCACAATCTCATGACGTTTGGTTTCATTCATTTCTTGCATTTGCTGATCAGCAAGCTTGTGGAACTCATCCAGCTTCAAGCTTTTCCCGCGCGATGAATACGCATTAGCCGCTTTACCGGAGAACCATAAGCGCAGATAGTCAGGGTCTCCGCTCGCGCCGACATGACCGGTTATCGCAATATCATACTTATTCTCGCCCAGTGCCGTAGTGAATGCGGCCGTGTCCAGCTGCACCAGAGTTAATTCAATGCCTACTTTCTTCAGCATCTCTTTCATCATTGTCGCATCCGGCATCGCCGAGGAAGTCATCAATTTCAGCTTCAAGTCCTCGCGAACMCCGCTCGCATTTTTCTTGTAGCCGAGCTCATCCAGAATTTTCTCCGCTTGAGCAGTGTCATAGCCGTACTGCTTCACTTTCGCGTTATACCAAGGAGAGTCGGTTGGCACCACACCAGCGCTGCCTACCATCGGCTTCCCGCCTGTAACTTTTGCCGAAATTTCTTCACGGTTAAGCGCATACGCCAGTGCTTGACGCAAGCGTTTGTCACCTAGCTGAGGATGCTCCAAATTGAACGAAATACGTACAACACTACCAGTCGGCTCACTATTAATCGTTTTAAGTCCCGCTTTCTCAGCCGTCTGAACGTCGGCATAGCTAGCGCTATAGGTCTCATCAATTTCACCGTTTTGCAGTGCCAACAGTTTATTCGATGCAGTGACATATGCGATTTCCTTCACCAACACCTGACCTTTGAAAAACTTATCGTTCGCCGTGTACAAATACTGACCGGAAGCAGAATCATACTTGGTCAACTTGTATGGACCTGTTCCAATCAATGCAGCGGGATCGCGGTATTCTGCTGGCTTCGTAACCTTTTCCCAGACATGCTTCGGAATGATTGGCACAATACCGACTAAGTCGCTGAGGAATGGGGCGTATTTATTATTAAGCGTAAATTTCACCGTCAAATCGTTGACTTTTTCAACGCTTTTAATCTGGCCAATGTCGCCGTTCCAATTAAACGGATATGTTTTGTAGTAGTTGAAGCTGAATACAACATCGTCCGCTGTGAATGGCTGATCGTCATGCCACTTCACATTCTCCTCCAGCTTAAACGTATACGTCAGACCATCGCTGGATACTTCCCACGATTTGCCCAGCCAAGGGATCACGCCTTTGTCATCTTTCCAAGTTAACGTGTCGAAAATAAATGAGTTGCGCAGGTATCCGAAAGGACCCGATGAGCTAAAAGCAAACGGAGACGGATAGCCGCTATTACTGCCTGCAATTTTAAGCAAATCCACCGTCTTAGCCGCAGGAGCCTCAGCGCTAGCTGCTGGAGTTGCTTGGGCCGGGGAACTGCTCGGTGCAGCACCTTCCTGTTTGCCTGACGTACATCCGGTCAGGAGCGCAAGTAAACTTGCCATCGTTAACGCCGTAAGTTTAATTTTTGTATTCAACATGCCTCTATTCTCCTCATTATAAATTCCTGTTACATGCGACCGTTTGCCAGCCAAGGCAAAAAGCCGTCTAAAAATCGTTCCGTAGCTGGCATAAAATACGAACCGTAATGATACTCCGGGTCCAGTGTCGTCATCACGAGGGTCCCCGGCGTGCTTTGTTTATCCAAATAAAGAATAGAACCGTCATTATCGATATCGATTAGCGACTCAACCTTATGCTCGGGGAAGAAAACACCGTGATAATGCCAGGTTGCATCCTCCAGCTGAATATGGCTGAACAGATCGTGACTTGGGCTGCTCACAGCCAAACCACTTTTGGCGCCGGGTTCCAGCCACCACCAGAAATTGGTCGGTCGATGTTCCCAACCGTGACCACTGAACCAACCATTAGGTTGTGCGCCCAAGGCCACCACAACCTTGCCGCTGTTCAGAAACTCATGAATTTGCGGCATATGACGCGTCACCAAACCTTGATGAATCTGCGAAGGAATGATCAGCACGTCGTATTCATGAAGATTGATGTCAGCCAGCTTCGGCAAATACAACAGATCAGTAATGTACTGGCGATATTTCGGTTCTGTAAAAGAACGGTGCTGATGCGAGCTGCCTGTGTAAAGTACAGCAATCTTTCTCATAGGTAGGCCCTCCTTAGCTGCAGCCTTTCATGCTCTTCATACAGGAAGCGATGGAACTGCTCCCCGATGCGGCCTGTACTTGTATCCGGCTGGCGGTAGCTCAGAAGATTGCGCCCGGCATGAACGATGATGGTACCTTCACTGCTATGGCGGTCAATATACGTAATCGGCTCTTCTCCGGCAAGCCTCAGCAGAATTTCTGCGCCTTCTGGCACCGGATGGTGGCCACGGCTGAAAAAGCCCGCAACCCCTTTGTTATACGTCATTTCTTCGGAACGCACACCTTCAAAAATCGGATGATCCCCCACTGTTACCAGATAGTCATGGTGGCTATGTATCGGTTTCGGAATAAAAGGCGATGCCCCTGGAATCCAGGAGCGGAACAAGTGCCCACCGAAGGACAAAATATTGCCCTGGTCTAAAAAGGCGCGAATCCGAGCTTGTTGCTGGGCCATAAGCTCCTGATCGATAAACTCATCGATGATGAGGAACTTGTGCCCCGCTCCAAGCAAATCGTACGAAGGCAGGTCATATTGATCCAGCACCTTCGCCCCAGGATTACTTTCTCCTACGCGAACCGTCGTTTCACTGAAGATGGCACCCGAATCTAGCAATAGGAAGTCAAATGCTGCAAGCTTCGTCATGACAGGCGTTTAACCTCTAACAACTCATCTTGCGGCAGTGCAAGGG
>NZ_JBFTQB010000326.1:0-6429 GCF_056398785.1 Paenibacillus sp. 01T422
ACATCAACGATCGGAACCTTGCAATTGTTCGACGAGATCATGAATATTACGAAGGGTGGCCCAGGTAACGCAACCCTCTCCATATCGCAGTATATTTACAATCTTTCCTTCAAGTACACACCTGATTTTGGCTATGCGGCGACAGTCTCCTATTCGGTTGTAGCTATGATCATTGTGTTATCTGTCCTTCAAATCAAATTGGCAGGTGATAAATAATGAGAGCACTCAATCGGACAATTGTATATGTCTTTCTTTTTGCTGTAGCAGTGATATCGATTTTTCCATTCCTATGGATGGTAATTAGTTCAACGAATCTTTCTGTGGATGTTACGCAGGGCAGAATGTTACCAGGATCGCATTTTATCGATAACTATAAAAAGCTAATTGATTCCATCAACTTGCTTCCTGCCCTATGGAATTCCCTGAAAATCTCTTTATCCACTACGATATTAGCCTTATTGGTTGCTTCGCTCGCTGGATATGCCTTTGAAATCTATCGGAGTAAAGCCAAGGATGTCGTGTTCAACTTGCTGCTTGTCTCCATGATGATTCCATTCGCAGCATTGATGGTTCCTCTTTACCAAATGTTCTCAAGCTTGTCACGGAGTGTTCCATTTATCGGGATTAATACGATGAACGCGGTAGTTCTTCCGACATTTACAACGGCGTTTCTTATTTTCTTCTTCCGCCAAAGCACGAAAATGTTTCCGAGAGAGCTTCTGGAAGCAGGACGCATGGATGGATTAACGGAGTTAGGATTATTTTTCCGGATTTATATGCCAACCATGAAAACGACCTACTCAGCTGCAGCTATTATTACGTTCATGTCCAGTTGGAACAATTACTTATGGCCGTTGATTGTCTTGCAAACACCGGAGAAACGAACAATTCCATTATTGATTTCAAATTTGGGTTCTAGTTATGCACCGGACTTCGGGGTCATCATGACCGCTATCGTAATTTCGACAATTCCGACAGCGCTTGTATTTTTCCTCATGCAAAAACAATTTGTCGCTGGTATGGTAGGTTCGGTAAAATAGGGGTTGATAACTGTCAAAAAATAGGTGTTATTTCAGGTATATTTCTCAGGAGGCATTATTCATGAAACAATCAGTACCAAGCCTTGATTGGCTGCAAGATGTGCGTGTATTTCGAGTAAACAGGTTGGATGCTCATTCTGATCACCGCTATTATCGTTCGATGGCTTCCGCTGAAGCAGGCGCACCCATGGACATGAGGTATAGCTTGAACGGAAGCTGGCAGTTCAGCTATGCCCCAAACCCTGCTAGCCGTGTGCAATCGTTTTATCAATTAGATTATAACTGCAGCAGCTGGGAGCATATCCAAGTGCCAGGACATATTCAGCTGCAGGGCTGGGGACAACCGCAGTATGTCAACACGATGTATCCTTGGGATGGCGTAGAAGCGCTGCGTCCACCGCAAATATCGCAAGAGCATAACCCCGTGGGCAGCTATGTGAAAAATTTCCAACTGCCAGACTCGATGATCGGCAAGCCGGTTTATATTTCGTTCCAAGGCGTTGAATCAGCTTTCTACATATGGCTTAACGGCGAATTCGTCGGTTATAGCGAAGACAGCTTCACACCAGCAGAGTTTGACCTATCGCCTTATATCCGTGAAGGTGAGAATAAGCTGGCAGTGGAAGTGTATCAGAGAAGTACGGGAAGCTGGCTAGAGGATCAGGATTTCTGGCGGATGTCAGGGATTTTCCGAGATGTATACGTATATACGGTTCCTAAGGTGCATGTGTGGGATCTGCGTGTGAAGGCCGATTTGGATGATGCGTATGAAGAAGGATTGCTTGAAATTGATCTCGCACTTCGAGATGACCATGTGGAAACGGTTCGCGCTAAGCTTGAATTGAAAGATGCTAAAGGACAGGCGATTCTCACGGAAACGGGTGAATTCCGAAACGGCAACTTGTCTTTCAACCTCGCAGCGGGAATTGTTCAGCCATGGAGCGCAGAAAATCCCTATTTATATGCTGCCTGTATCTCAATTTACGATGAGAATGGAAATTTGGTCGAGGCCATTGTGYAGAAGACGGGCTTCCGTCGTTTTGAAATGAAAGACAAGCTGATGTGCTTAAATGGCAAGCGCATTGTATTCAAAGGCGTAAACCGCCATGAATTCAACTGCCGCACTGGAAGAACAATTACGAAGCAGGACATGCTGTGGGACATTCAAACGCTCAAGCGCAGCAACATCAATGCTGTCCGGACCTCCCATTATCCGAATCAGACATTATGGTACGAGTTGTGTGACGAATATGGTGTCTATGTCATCGACGAGATGAACTTGGAGACGCACGGATCGTGGCAGAAAATGGGGGCTGTCGAACCTTCGTGGAACATTCCGGGCAACGACATGCAGTGGCAGGATATCGTGCTTGATCGTGCGATTTCCATGGTAGAACGCGATAAGAATCATCCTTCGATTCTCATCTGGTCATGCGGCAATGAGTCATATGCCGGCCAAGTTATTTTGAATGTAGCCGACTACTTCCGCGAGACGGACCCAGGCCGACTTGTTCATTACGAGGGTGTATTCCACAATCGTGACTACGACGCCACAAGCGACATGGAAAGCAGAATGTATGCCAAACCTGCGGACATTGAGGCGTATCTGAACAGCCAACCGGAGAAACCGTATATTAGCTGCGAATATATGCACGCGATGGGGAACTCAGTCGGAGGTCTTCATAAGTATACAGAGCTGGAAAACAAATATCCGATGTACCAAGGCGGCTTTATTTGGGATTATATCGATCAGGCTATTATCAAAAAAGATCGGAATGGCCGTGAATTCTTGGCCTATGGCGGAGATTTCCAAGACCGTCCTACGGATTACAGTTTTTGCGGAGATGGCCTTGTTTTTGCTGATCGTCAACTGAGTCCTAAGATGCAGGAAGTCAAATTCCTTTATCAGAATATCAAGCTAGAGCCTACTAGAAGTCATATTAAAGTCATTAACGAAAATTTGTTTGTGAATACAGATCAGTATGTGCTTGAATATCGCCTTTATCATGAAGGTACGGAAATTGGCAACGGGATCAAAGATGTTGCCGTTGAAGCGCAAAGTGAAAACATCATYCCGATCGAACTGCCAGATGTGCATGGACAACCAGGTGAATACTGCATCCAAGCTTCCTTGGTGCTGAGGGATTCTGCGGTATGGGCTGAAGCTGGGTTTGAGACGGCATTTGGCCAATCCACTTTCGTCATACAAGCAAGTGTTCAGAACGAACAACCTGCCGGCGAAGTAAATGTAGTGGAGGGAGACGTCAATATTGGCATGACAGGCAAAGGGTTCTCTGTCATTTTCTCGAAGCAGGTAGGCTCTCTCGTTTCGCTTAGATACCATGGTCGCGAGATGATCGCGTTACCTCCGGTTCCGTTATTTTGGCGGGCGACCACTGATAACGATAAAGGAACTGCTATGGGATATACGGCTGGCGCTTGGTATGCCTCCAGTCTGGCGCGCAAATGTGTCAGCACAGTGCTGAAGCAAGAGAAAGGCTCGGCAACGGTTGCTTTTGATTACAGATTCAGCATTAGCTCCGAAGTTAGCGTTCGTATTGCCTACACGGTGTATGCGGATGGAACAATTCGTGTGCAGACGCATTACAAAGGTACAGCAGGTCTGCCGAATCTACCGATTCTTGCCGTTTCCTTCAAAATGTCGGCTGATTATAACCAATCAGAATGGTATGCGATGGGGCCGGAAGAAAACTACAGTGATCGCAGTCATGGAGGGCGCTTGGGAATTTTCAGCCGTCAGGTTGATCAATTGCCAACACCTTACCTGGTTCCACAGGAGTCCGGTAATCGAACTGGTGTTCGTCGTGTAAATGTGACAGACATAGGTGGTATTGGCCTCTCGATTAAGGCTGATCCACACGCCCCTGTTGAATGCAACTTGTCTCCGTATACGGCATTCGAGCTTGAGCATGCAGACCATGCTTATGAGCTGCCGGATGTTCATTATACGGTTGTTACGGTAGCTGGCAAACAAATGGGTGTCGGCGGTGACGACAGTTGGGGAGCGCCTGTGCATGAGGAATATCAGATTCCAGCTGATCAAGAAATCTCGTTTGAGTTCGTAATTGCTAGCGCAGGAAATTAGTAGGATAAAAAGAGGGTGTCCCAAAAGCTATGAAATTGGCTTTAGGACACCCTTGTCAAGCAAGAGGCTGCCCTCAAGGTTTATTTACCTTAGTGGACAGCCTCTTTTTTCGTATAAATTCATGCGCATAGTTTCTGGGAGGGAACTGTAGTGCTCTATTTGCCTGTAAAGCAGCGGTTTTCCACTATGAGGGGAACTACAGTTCGCTATTTTGTCGATTTTACGCGATAAACATGCCTCAGAGGCAAAATAAGACCCTGTAGTTCATCTAGGAACGGAAACAGCTCATTTTCCTCCAAATAGAGTACCCTAGTTCCTCAAGCACATCTTTCGTACAACCCTTGCTAGGATTATGTAGCATGTAATTGGCAGGGGAAGGCAGGAGTTGCTGTATGGTGAGCAGTCTGAGTGGACAGGGGCCAGAAGTAATGTGAAGTAATGTGAAGTAATGTGAAGTAATGTGATGTGATGTGACCTTGCAAATAGATTGCCATAAAATTACAAGAAATGCCTGAAATCTGTAAATACAAATGGATACAGGGACATATATGCTTGATATGCGCTCACTTTTGATTTGAGGGTAATGCCAATTTGAAAAGGAGAGGAGGCACTTGCACTAAGATTAAGATTCGTTTCATAACCCGYGAATCCAGTAATTCAAAGAGGAGAATTGTACAAATGAAAACGACTAGAAGGCTTGTGCAGCTATTTATCTTTTCGATGTTGATCTGCCTCATTCTTCCGTATAGCTTATCCAAAAGCCATGCGGCAGATTCCAAACCTAGTGCAACAAATTATGGTTTGAAAGCGGACTACTACAAGAACTCCGGACCCGATGAGTTTAGGTTTGAAGATTTGGTAACGACGGTGGTCGATCCGTACATTAATTTTAGTTCATTGGAAGGAGCATTCACGACATTGGTAGGGCAGAACAATCGTGTGAATGTGAGATGGACAGGACAGATTACACCAGATTTCTCTGAAAATTATACGTTCTGGATGATCGGTGATAACGGTTTCAGACTGTGGATCGATAACAAATTAGTCATTGATCATTGGGTCGCTGACTGGGATAAAGAACAAACAAGCAGCCCAATCGCACTGGCAGCCGGGCAGAAATACGACATCAAAATCGAGTATTTCGAGAATGACGGTGGGTCCAATTTGTTTTTACGTTGGGGCAGCCCAAGTGTGCCGAAGCAAATCGTACCTGCGACTGCTTTCACATTGCCCGTAGGTTTTGAGAATAGCGGTCCAGTCGCTGGATCGGTTCTGACTGATGGTTTGCATGCCGAATTTACATTTGCAGAGGCGTTAGCGGAGCTTGGCAGCAACGCACGAGAGCAGCTTTCCGTTAATGTGTTAGGGAAGGATTGGCCAATTAAATCGGCAATTCTCAAGGCTGATGATCCCAAAACGATCCAAATAGAGTTCGAATATCCCATGTATTACCAAGATGCGCCAATGGCGAATATCGGATATACAGGCGGCGGTGCTCTTGTGTATGCTGCAAGCAGTAAGCCACTCAAAGACTTCTATCTTGCAATCAAAAATGACTCCACCTATCAAATCGAAACGCCATGGGCAAGCCAAGTTGATGCGAATCAACCTTTGCCGGATTATCCAAGACCACAGATGGTTCGTGATCAATGGCTAAACCTGAATGGAAAGTGGGAATTTCAAGCAGCCAAACAAGGGGATGCGCTTCCAACAGGTCAAAAGCTCAAAGAGAACATCACGGTACCGTTTGCCGTGGAATCCAGGCTTTCAGGTATTCAGCGTCAAGAGCAGCTTATGTGGTACAAGCGGAATTTCACGGTGCCGCAAAATTGGAATGGGCAACATGTGAAATTGAATTTTGGTGCAGTAGATTACGAAACAGACGTGTATGTGAACGGAACTAAGGTAGGTAGCCATAAAGGTGGATACACGTCATTCAGTTTTGATATAACGGACCAATTGAAACCTGGGGACAATGAATTGATCGTGCATGTACTCGATTATACGGATACCCAAGGAGATCAAATTAAAGGGAAGCAAACAGTTGTACAACCAGGAGGTATTTGGTATACGTCAGTGTCTGGTATCTGGCAAACCGTTTGGCTGGAGCCAGTCGCTAATGCGAGTATTGACCGGATGAACATGGTGCCAGATATCTGGAATGGCCAGTTGAAGCTGACCGTGGATGCGGTTAATGGAGCAGGTAAAACGGTTGAAGCTGTGGCTCTGAGAAATGGTGTGGAAGTCGGTCGCATTAGCGGAAATGCCGGTACTGAATTACAG
>NZ_JBFTQB010000327.1:0-6416 GCF_056398785.1 Paenibacillus sp. 01T422
GAAGAGGACGGGTTTCCTTTGCCAACACATTCCACTCCCAGATGGACAATGGCTGCTGTCAGAAGGTTCGATATTATCTATGCCCAGCGACGCAACCCCTATATGATTGCCTGGTGGTCGGCTTCCTTGTATTCGTTTAGCGGCAATTTCGCGATGGCGAAGCAAGTTTTGCATCCTCAGTGGCTATTCGGTTATATGTTTATCTATTTCTTTGCGATTTCCAGTTTCTTGAGAAAAAGAGACCGCTCATCGCCGCCTATTGTTCGTTTCTTTTTCCTGGTCTTGGGCAGCTTTATAACAAGCACATTTGGCTTGGCTTTTATGGAATTCTATGGTGGTGGATTTATCTCACCTTTTCTCACTTCTATGAAGCGCTTATGGCTCTCATGGATGATAGGCACGTTTGAGCATTGCACGGAGCTGGAGCAAGCTTTAAGCATGCTGGAGCACAGAGGTATTCATCCGAGCCGTATTCGCCCTGTCCTCATGGATGCCCATGCGGATAAATCATTATCCATTGTTGATCAACGCTTTGATCATACCGCTAAATCCATTGAAATTGGCTTTGCCAGCGCAACAGCCTGCAGTGTCTTGGGGATCAGCCTAGGCTTCATCTTAGAATGGGGTCCTATAATTTGGGGACTTATCTACGGTTTTGGCGGCTTCCTGCTTGGGTTTGGCATCGGACTCATCATCAAATCCAAACATCGCCTCTCTCATCAGAAGCATAAATTCCCCGGAGTTACGGTTCTTGTTCAGTATCTAAATGAAGAGGAAGCTGCGCTCATTCATGAAACTTTTTGGCGTTACAAAGCTATTACAGTCGGTAAAATCGAGCGCCAACACGCTAATTCTGCACTTTAAACGGCTGAACAACACGACGGAACCCTTCAGCCGTTTCAGCCCGGCGGATGAACAGCGTCCGATATTTTATATAAAGGAACCATTCTCTTCCCCAGCGCAAATCTCCTCTAGATTCCGACCTATCTCTCTCTTTCTCCAAATTTAACTTCATTCTCCGACTCTTGCGGCCATAACCTTTCGAATTATATAGGCATGGGATTGTGCCGTAAAATTTTTTGGGCGTTTTGCGAACTTTTTCTACCTTGCAAGCGTCTAATTCAGAGAGGTGAGAGAATGGAGACGACCGGTGTCCATGTATTTGAGTATTTAAAGTACGTATCTGAAACGACAGATCAGAAAGCAATTCTTCGCAATTTGATGGAGACCTATGGAAATGACGTTTGGAATTATGCCTTCAGCATTTGCCGCAATGCAGATTTAGCTGATGATATTGCCCAAGATGCCTTCCTAAAAGTTTATCGCAATCTTACTACATTCCGCGGCGAGGCTTCGGTTAAAACCTGGCTTCTTACGATTACACGCAATACAACTTATGACTATTTACGCAAAGCTTTCTGGCGCAAAGTTACGCTTGTTGGATTCATTCAATCTGCAGGCACATCGAGCTCCGCCGAAACAGAAGCGATGGAGAAATTATATGCTAGCGACATTTGGAAAAAAGTCATTTCCCTTCCTCCGAAATATAGGGAAATTCTAATTTTGCATGCCCACCATCAGCTCTCAACGAAAGAAATGGCGTCTATTCTTAATATTTCGGAGGGAACCGTTAAATCACGGCTTCATCACGCCAGACTTAAGGTGGTCAAATTGAAGGAGCGTGAGGCTCTTGAACAATCCTGATCCGGATGATTTACGCAAACAATTGGAATCAGGACCGCTTGAACGCCCCGGCTTTACTTCCAAGCTTCAGCGTGACATTGAAGAAGCGGTTGAGCGCAAAGAACGATCGAAGCCAAGGATCAAGCCCGTGCTTTGCTTCGCAGGCGTCGGCGCGGTCGTGGCCGCAATCTTGCTTTTCCCTTGGAATACGCTACATACCCAAAGTGATGCCGCACCTGCGACAGATGCAGCGGTCACAGCAACAGCAGCGTCCTTAAGCCTCTCTCCTGCGCCGATTACCACGGCTCTGCTGATTGGCTTAAGAACGGAGCATGAACCTGCCAATGAGCCGGGGCGTGCACTGAAAGCCATGCGCTATAGTACCTATCGCACAATGCTGATCGCACCAGTTCGCGGGAAGCTGCAGAAAACGTCCGAAGGCACGGGGATTCTGATGCCTTATAAGCAAAACTTCTGGAAAATCGATTCGCTGGTCCATCGAACCAAAACGGATGAGTTCCACTATTTATCCGCACACTTGGCGGATCAACCCGTGAAGCCGGAGGCTTTCCCAGATCTGGAAACCGAGCAGCTCAATCGGACAGAAACCCTGCTATTTGCAGGCAATCAGTATGTGTCTATTGCCGAGTCGGAACAGACCTTGCGAGGCGGCGCGCCCTATCAGGCGGATCGCATCTGGGTCCGCACCCTGCCGCAATTAAAAGAAGGGCACACCGTGCAATTCTATAACAAGCCGGTGGACAAGAATCATGTGTCTATCGCCGATGTCTATGGCACTAACACGAATATCAGCGGCGTGCTCGGAAGTATATCGAGCAGTTTGCACGGCGAGGTATCTGGCCAAAGCTGGACCGTTCAGCGCGAACCGGGCCACTGGGTTGGCAAGGTCGCCGAAACACCGCGTGTTACGACCGCTGCGGCAGCACCAGACAGCTACGCGCTGCATGACTTCCCGCGAGAGTTGCCCGATAAAGTCGTCAACCACGACGATCTATGCTGCAACTGGAACGGGATTCAGAACTCTTGGCCGCAAGCGACCGACGCTCTGACTTCACCAATGAACGATATGCTCGTCATCTTTGAAGGCGGCAAGCTGAAGTTCTATCCCTACGGTCAGGCACCAGGCAATGATCCGCAGCTTATGCTTGATCTGCTCCCCGGCGAGCAGCTTGTCATGGCGCAGTGGGCCACAGATCATTACGTCGAGGAATGGATTGATAAGGTTGGCCGATATTTAGCACCAGAGACGGATGTGCATGCGCCGTCGATTGAATAAACAGATCAAGGGACCATTCTCCAGTTACTGGGAATGGTCCCTTTTTTTCATTATCATTTGCTTCATGTCCTGAATACAATATTACAGCTAAATACCTAAGCCTAAAGAACTTAAGGACGAAGGGATGACGATAAAGGACAATGAAAAGATCATATAAGCTCACCGAAATCGCTGGCAAAATCGGAAAACCACGTGCATCCGTAATCGAATGGTCAAATCACTTTCGCGAATTTCTTCCGATCGTGGCTGTTGACGGATCACTCAGGTACACAGAAGAAGCTATCGAAATGTTTCGGGCTATTGCCAAAATGAAGGATGCCAATAAGCCACTTAAATTAATCAAAGAACAGTTACAGGAAATGCGTGAGAAGGAAACTGTCGCAACTCCCAAAGAAATACACTCAACGTCTCCAGCGTCCCCTACTCTTACTAGTTCCAATTTACCTCCGCAAGCTGTTAACAACACGAACCCGCAATTTAGCAATGAAACTATCGAATTACGTAATTCGGTACAGCTTCTGAAGCAAAAAATAGAATCGAATAAAACACCAGAGAAGTTAAAGGACTACGCCGATAACCTTGCTCAAAAGGCTAATATAGCTTCAATTGCGGCAGGCAAAGCTTCCTCCCCTGTTATGGATCACTCCAACTTTCAATTCGACCTGTTAACGCATAAATTCACAGAGCTAAGCGCCATCGTCCATTCTCTCATGCAGAAGGTCATAAAAACGCCAGAACAAACAAGCAGTGAAGAAAATTTGATAACAACAGTTGAAGCATTAAATACGCAATATCAGAGTGTTTCGGATGAAATAGCCGATCTGCGCAATGAAATCAAGAGTCTCGCACAAGCACAAGCACAACCCGAGGTTTCCGAGACGGATCTCAAAGGTGACATACTTTCCGCTGCAACGGAGCTGCTGAACCCACAATTCGAGGGAGTTTCGGAAGAAGTACAGAAGCTAGGCAACCGCTGTGATGCCCTTACGGAAGAAGTAACGGAGCTGAGCAGCATCAATCAGATTCTCGTTAGTAAGATAGCTGAGCTAATTGAACAGGACATTCGAAGTGAGGTTGCTACAACAATTGAACTCCTGCACAGGCAATTTGAAGGGGCTTCTATTAAAGTAAAGGGACTTCAGAATGTGATTCATATCATCCAGCAACAGATCAAAGCAGCTTCCGAGCAAGATATCAAAGGTGAGCTACTTATTGCCACAACGGAGTTACTGAACCAGCAGTTCGAAGGTTTTGCCGGGGAAGTTACAGAACTGAAAGAGGCTGCAGGGTCTCTCATGAAACGAGATGACGTCATTTCTGATGAAGTCACTGAACTCCGTCAGGCGATCCAAATTCTTACTCAGAATGTGACTACGATGATAGAACACACCAACGATAAACAGTCTGAAATGGAAGAAGAACTAAACAAGAAGTACGATGTCATGTTTCAAAAAATGAGTGCACAGCAACGATTACTTGATAAGATTGCCGAATTCCTAGGCTATCCGGTCATTAACTAATCGTCATTGATTGCATAAATAATAGAACTTTCACGCAGCTAGCTGCTAGCGGGCTCTATTATTTATGTATTTGCTGTTTCATGCGATCAGCTTACATTTGAAGTCGTTTTCATAGGGTGCGTGCTCATGAACACATCAATAAACATCTGCGCATATCGGGGATCCCACTGCGTCCCCTTGCCCTCCGCGAGAATGGCCATCGCCTTCTCGACAGCCATCCCCTTCCGATAAGGACGATCGGAGGTCATAGCATCGAACGCATCGGCTACCGCTATGATGCGACCGAATTCCGGGATTTCCTGGCCTTTCAGGCCGTCCGGATATCCCTTGCCGTCATAGCGCTCGTGGTGCGAGCGCACGCCTGGAAGCAGCGGCGCCATCGCCTCCGCTGGCTCAATTTGCTTCAGAATCGATTCGCCCAGCACCGGATGCAGTTTGATTTTCTCAAACTCCTCATCCGTCAACCGGCCTTCCTTCAGCAGTACATTGTCACGCACGCCTATCTTCCCTATGTCATGCAGCAGCGCTGTTTTCTTCAATAGATCAAGTTCCTGATCGCTTAAAGCCACAGCTTTCCCAATCAGAAGGGAGTACTGCGCGACGCGTGTGGAATGCCCCGCCGTATAAGCATCCCTGGCATCAAGGGCAGCAGCTAAGGTGGAATAATAGCTCTGCAGTAGCTGATTATTCATGCTCTCGCGCGCTTCAAGCCCTTTGACCATATGATTAAAGCCCGCAACCAATCTTGAAAATTCATCCGAATATAAATCCGAAGCCCTAACCTGCAAGTCCCCGGATTGCACTTCCTTCATCGCCCGGTACAAGTCCCCGATAGGCTGTTGAATATCTCTAGCCAGCATGCGTGCCCCAAGTGACGAGAATCCCACTCCCAGCAGCAAAATGATGCCCGCCCATTTCCAATAATCCACCATAAAATCAGACGATTGCGAAATAAGACGAATTTGCGTCGCTAAGCTGAAGAGAAACAGCGGCATCGTTCCAATCAGGAACGCGCTCAGCTGGAATTTACGCTGAATGGAAACAATTACGCGACCATCCAAAGAGACATCCTTGCCGTAAAGGCGCTGACCTACCTCACGTATATGTATAAGTACCGGCCTGATCGCCTGGGCTGTCGTGAAAAACTCAAGCAAAGCATGCATGCTAGCCACAAGCACAGCACCGATTCCGGCAAGCCCAATGTAATAGGCCGGCAGTGAAAGCCAACCCGTCGCAATCCCGATGGACGCCATCGTCATGGCTGGGATCGATAGGCCAAGGAAATGCGGACCCAGAATTCGTTTCACGGAGAGCGCTGGAAAGCGGTGAGTTTGCAAATAAGCGTCCCGAATGGCCGCTAAATCAGGGGACTCCTGTTCCAGCAGAGCCCGAATGGGCTGCATGTGCCGGCGAAACACCAGCAGCTCCGCCAGCATCATTACACCAAGGGAAATGGTCATAATGAAGAAAATGCGCACCATTTCTGCATTCGAAATTGATAATGTCGTTGAAATAATGACCCCGCCAACCACAACAACAGCAATCCCCGAGCCTATGATATAGTTGCGGATCAAATCTCGCAGAAACCTTTGGTAAATAACCATGATGGATGCCTCATTTCACTCTAAACTTAGTCCCTATTGTATAGCAATTCGACCTTTTACGCTTATAAAAAATGCCCTCAGCCCTAGGGGCCAAGGACAATCGATTAGATTTATTCTGTTTCTTTATTCAAATTAGCCGCAATGTCCTTGCCAAGGAAGGCACGTGCAAGCTCTGTCACACTCTGGCCTGTTAATGTCTGAGTAATTTCAGGCACTTGGGCGATCATTTTGACAATATCGCCTGTTATCTTGTTCACGCCGGATGTTGCGCCGTCTTGGGAGATCACCGTGATTTTGTCCACGTTGCTCAGT
>NZ_JBFTQB010000328.1:0-6408 GCF_056398785.1 Paenibacillus sp. 01T422
CCGTTATCCCGTGGAGTGTCCGCTTTGCGGTATTGACGATGGCGATGCTGCCGCCGATTGTGTTTTTCCTCGTTTTCCAAAAATTTATTATTCGCGGTATTTCGGTTTCGGGTGTAAAAGGATAAGCGAATAACGTCCATCAGAAACTATTTCTGGTGGCGTTTTCTTTTGCTTAAAAGGAGAATGTCTCCGTGATCGCGAAACTAGGTGAAAGCAAGGTGTATCGGGAATATGACCTGATGAAATAGCTGGAAAGGAAGGATAATCAGTATGCGAACAATGCTGCGTAATATGAATCTGATGAAAAAGCTGATCGTCCTGCTCATCTTATTCGTCGTCATCCCGATATTGGTCTTGGATTTGGTTGTTGCCAAGAAGCTGGAGTCCATTACAGAAGAGCAAGTGGGCAACGCCTTGCTGCAATTAGTGCGAGGAAGCCACTTAACGCTCGATAGGGAAAGCAGCGACTTCGAGGAGAAGACGGAGAAAATAATGATCTCTCAGGAGATTCAACAGCTCGTGAGCATCCCCTCCTCATCGGAATATGAGCGATTTGAAATCTTCAAGACGCTTGATAAATATTTGAACAATTATTCATCAAGTGCGATTCGTTATTCCATGTTCTTTTCAGACACCGATAAGCAGTATTCCTTCGTGCCGAATTCGGATATTCTAAACAATGGGATCTTTTATGCAACGGATTTGAATGCGCTCTCTTGGTATAAATCGGTTAGTCAAGCCAAGGGAAAAGGGGTTCTTCGCGTTATTGATAAGTTCGGCTATAATCCGAATAACGTGAAAACCGTTGCTTATTTGCGGCAGCTCAACAGCATTTATAACGGCGAAACGGTCATTGGCTACTTGCTTGTGTCGGGTATTGAGACGCCTTTGCAGCAGGACTTCTCGCCTTTCGATAAGTATGCGGATGGCCAAGTCATGCTGCTGGACCAAGAAAATACGGTGCTCGCCACCAACACGGAGAAATTCCAAATCGGCTCCACAATGCCCGCTGCAGCAGATCGAGTGGAGGGTGTTTATAAGCTGAAGGAAGCTGGCGTTGAGTATATGCATGTGCTTCATACAAGTGAAGCTACAAACACGAAACTGCTTATGAGGGTGCCTGTTCAATCGATCATTATCGATCATATCAGTGTGCAGCGCCTTGTGGATTGGATTATGTTTATTTATTTCTTTATTTTATTTTTGGCGAGCATGTACTTTATTCAATCGATCTTGAAGCCGATTTCGAGGCTGGCGCGAATTACCAATTCCTATCATCCGGGCAGACCGCTGGCGATTTCGATGCATTCGGAGAGTAAAAATGAGATCGTGCTGCTCAGTAACCATTTTATCCGGATGACCGACCGTCTGAATCAAACTATTTATGATCAATACGAGCTGGAATTAAAGCATAAGGAAATCGAATTATCGATTCTTCATACGCAAATTAACCCGCACCTCCTGTACAATACGCTGGAGTCTGTGTACTGGCATACGTTTATGGAAGGCGCGACAGAATCTGCTGAAATGATTAAGGACTTATCGCTTATTATGCGAATTGGGCTAAGTAAAGGAAAGCTGCTAATTCCGGTCATGGAGGAAATGAATCATGCGGAGGCTTACGTCCGCTTGCAATTGTTCCGCTATGAGTACGCCTTTCAGGTGCATTGGGATATCGAGGAGGAGGCCAAAAAGTACCTCGTACCGAAGGTCATTCTGCAGCCAATCATTGAGAACGCCATTCTGCACGGCATTAAGCATATGAGTCAGGACGGAGAGTTATGGATCACGGTGCGAGTGCGCAAGGGTCTCGTCATTATCAGCGTAGAGGACAACGGTTACCGGCAGGTGGATATCGAGATGCTAAATGCTATTCTAAAAGGCAAAGAGAACAATCGCGGGTTTGGCATCATTAATGTTCAGAAGCGGATACAGCTGCATTTTGGCAGCAGCTATGGCTTGCATTACAGCCACAGAGAGGATCAGGGTGTGCGTGCCTGGATTGAGATTCCGGCGATTCTGGACGAGAACGAATGGAAGCAGCCTCCGGCCTGAGGCTTGGGTGGCAGGTGATGTAATCGTCCTACCACCTTGCATCTGGGGAACTACAGTCCGCTATTTCCCGGCAAAGGCAAGGTTTCCACCAGTGATGGGAACTACAGTCCACTATTTAGCCGTTTTCTCGCCCGGAAAACGAGCCACGGAGGCGAAATAAGGACCTGTAATTCCACTCGGGTGGAAAAAGCCCGATTTCCTCTGGAATAGAGGACTCCAGTTCCCTTTCGAGTAAAGAATTAGTGGAAGTCACCGCTAGGTTATTTGAAATTTGTTGTTTGCAGATGATGTGAGGTGGCAGGTGGGTGGTATGGAATGTAGCGTGGATGGAAAGTGGAAGGTTGGTAAAGTAGCTAAACTCTGAGCCTAACGGAAATTACTTCGTTAGGCCTTTTTTATGGATGCAATCGTCCTACCACCGTGCATCTGGGGAACTACAGTCTGCTATTTCCCGGCAAAGGCAAGGTTTCCACCAGTGATGGGAACTACAGTCCGCTAAGTAGCCGTTTTCGCCCGGAAAACGAGCCAAGGAGGCGAAATAAGGACCTGTAATTCCGCTCGGGTGGAAAAAGCCCGATTTCCTCTGGAATAGAGGACGCCAGTTCCCTTTCGAGTAAAGAATTAGCGGAAGTCACCGCTAAATTATCTGAAGTTTATAACAAAAGAACCTAGCGGTATCTAGATACCGCTAGGTTCTTTTGCGTGAGGCTATGGTTAAGTTTAGTTTTGCGGTAAACCAAACTCGCTATTCGTTGATGTGTTGGGATCAGCAATATCCACATAGTGGTCGACCGTATCCAGGACCTGGCTCAACTGCCAGCGGCTAAAAATAACTTGGTCTGAAGAAATAGCATTATAGGTGCTTTCTTCTTTACTAATCTTAAAGCCTCGGTAATTCTCATAAATGGTTCTCATTCTGATCTCTCCCTCGCTTTGATGTATATCTTAAACTATCATCAAACGCGGATTTTTGGTAGAGGTGTAAATTGAAAGATATTGTAAATTCCTGTCTTATTTCATGAAAATATCATGAATTGCTTCTTTTTTGCTGCCTATAGACGGTTGGCGGCATCCCAATATGCTTCTTGAACGCTTTGGAAAAGCTGAATAAATCAGGGTAGCCAACAGAATTGGCGATTTCTGAAAGTGTGTACGCGGTTTGCTCCAAAAGCAGCTTGGCTTCATTCATTTTCAAACTCTGGAGGTACTGCATCGGTGTAACCCCGTATATTCTGCTGAACTGTTTGGTGAAATGAGTTCTTTCTACGCCAACATGCTCCGAAACTCGCTGCACAGTAATTCCCTCGGCGTAATGAATTTGCATATAAGAGAGGCCCATTTGCAGCCAGGTAAGCGCGCGGTTCTGTTGATCTGTGACGGGCCGATGCACGCCAGACAATGAATCAAAAACTTGATAAAGATGATTAAGCCTCGCCAAATCCGTCGCCTGGCGTTCTCCTTCGCTGACAGCGCTTATGAAATCCCACATCAGACTGATGGCTTGCCCTGTTGCTGCGCTTGAGAGATAAGGCGAGTGGGGGCTCAGCCCAATTCGTTCCAACAAATGAAGCGACTGCTTCCCATCAAAAGCCACGAAGATTTTACGCAGCGGATTGCTCGCGACCGTCACATATTCATGCGTCACCTGCGGAAATAAGCAAAACATATCGCCTTTGCCAAGCGAAAAGGTTTGATTATTTTGAACAAATGTTCCATGGCCTTCCAAAACGAAAATCAAATAATAATAAGGTGTCGTCCTAGGACCGATATGATAATTTGATTTTGCGATATTGTGACCGATTCGGATAGGCCAGACATTGCCTGCTTTTTCAAATTCAGAAGGGGTAAAATAGTAAATTTCCAAATATTCATGATGATCTTCACGCATATTTTTCCTCAATGATTACACCTCTTTTTCACATGCCCTGAACGCCGAATATTCGTTAGGAAAGCAGAACTACAACTCCATAATAAGATCAGAACCCACAAATTGACAAGTGGAAAATAACACGAAATGACATTGACCCTAGCTGTGGTTCGTTGTTATGATATTAATACATTCTATTCCTACCTTTTTTCTAGGATATTGACCAGACGACTGGAAATAACAAAATTATAAAATAACATCAAGTCGACAGGAGAGCCTGAGATGACACTTCATAAAGAGATTGAGTTTGGTTGGTTTTTGCCGACATCAGGTGATGGCAAGTATGTTGGGATAGCCCCGGAGCGGGAAGCTACGCTAGAGTATTTAATCGATGTTGCGCAGACGGCAGAACGATCTGGGTTTGAATTTGTCCTAATCCCAACCGGTGGCGCTTGCCTCGACGCTTGGGTTGTGGGCTCTGCGGTGATGAGCCATACGACTACATTGCGCCCGCTAGTCGCGGTACGACCTGGACTTGTTGCTCCCGTTCTAGCAGCGCGCATGGGCGCGGCATTGGACGTGCTTTCCGGAGGGCGGGCTATGATTAACGTCGTAACCGGCTCATCCGTGCAGGATTTGGAGGAACTAGGGGATCCCTTAGCTCATGCCCATGATGAAAGATACGAGCGTGCCAAAGAGTATGTAGAGGTTATGCAGCAGGCTTGGACACAAACAGAAGTCCTCGCAGCTTCCGAGTTTGCGGATGCAGCGAAGAGTGAAGAAGTTAAAGAAAACAAGCTTTATCAAGGCAAGTACTATCAATTCAATCGTCCCGTTTCTTCTCCGTTAACGATTCAAAAGCCGCATCCACCTTTCTACCTAGGAGGAAGTTCTCCTGTTGCTAAGCGATTGGCTGTTGAGACTGCAGACACCTACCTCATGTGGGGAGAGCCGCATGATTGGATTCGTGAGCAGATCAGCGAGATAGAAACGGTTCGGGCTGCGTTCATGGCAGAAACCGGCGTCGACCGTCCTCTTCGTTATGGATTAAGAGCACAGGTGCTCGTTCGTGAAACCGAAGAAGAGGCTTGGGCAGCAGCTTGGGAGAGTATCTCCAAGGTATCGCCGGAAGCAATTGAGAAAGCGCAAGCAGCGTTTGCCAAAACAGATGCTACCAATCAGCAGCGTCAGAACGATTTAAGAGAGCTCTCGAAGGGCCAGCAATTCGTCGTAGGACCYAATCTGTGGACTGGTTTATCCTTGGTTCGCTCCGGCGGTGCCATCCTCATTGTAGGCACAGCCGACCAGGTCGCGGATCGTTTGATTGAATATGCCGAATTAGGCATCTCGTCGTTCATTCTGTCTGGTTACCCTCATCTGGAGGAGGCGGAGATATTCGGTCAAGCCGCACTTCCTTTATTCCGGGAAAAATGGCAGTTGAAGCTGGCAGAAGCCGAAGTGGCGTCCAACGCGTAAATGAAGCACTTCTAACGAAACAAACAATCAGGAGGTCTTTCCATGAAAAAACATAAAAGAAAGAGCGGGTTCCTCGTCGCCACTGTCACGCTATTATCCATTCTTACGGCTGCATGTGGGTCAGCTACGGACACCGCATCGACGCCAGGAACATCATCTGGAGGCAGCGCGACGGCTGCTTCAGACAAACCTGTTACCATTAGCTTCCTGCATTGGCGTGGAGAAGATGTGAACTCCCTGAACGGCATTATTGCCAAATTCCAAGCCGAGAATCCGACGATTAAGGTCGAGATGCAAACGATGCCCTCGGAGCAATACCAATCCACAGCGCAAGCCAAGCTGGCGGACGGTTCTGTAGGTGATGTTTTTACATCTTTTCCTGGCGCGCAGTTTGAAGCGTTATCCAAAGCAGGTATTTTCGCGGATTTATCCTCAGAAAAGTTTCTAAGCAATTTTAATGATACCCTCATTCAAGTGGGCAAAAAAGACGGTAAACAAGTGGCAGTGCCTTACCAACTGGTCTACAATGATCCGATTTATAACGTAAAACTATTCCAAAAGTTTAATCTGACTCCGCCTAAGGATTGGGAAGGTTTTCTGGCTTTATGCGAAACGCTGAAAAAGAACGGCATCATTCCAATTGCCTTCGCAGGTGCGGATATTGGCCCTGGGCAATTCATGAATCCGATGGTGATGAACAATGAACCAAGCACCGATATCTTCACCAAAGTTGAAGCAGGGCAAGCGAAATTAACCGACGAGTTCTGGGTCAAAACCTTGACACAGTTCAAGGAGCTTAACGATAAAGGCTATCTCCAACCTGATGCGCTTGGCACGAAGGACGCGGCAGCGGGGGCTCTTTTTATACAAGAGAAAGCAGCCATTCTAGCCAGCGGATCTTATCAATTAGCGCAAAATAAAAAGCAAAATCCGAATCTGGAGCAAAAATTGCTCGCGCCAATTACGGTAGCTGCTGACCAAGCAAAATTCGAAGGCGTGCACACCAGTAC
>NZ_JBFTQB010000329.1:0-6371 GCF_056398785.1 Paenibacillus sp. 01T422
CGCTAAAATGGTCCAAAAACCGCAATTGCTGCACTTTAATATAATATGTCAAATGGATGGTTGTCTCTGCAACTGAAAAAGTCTCGTTTCCTTTATTCAAGCTTAACCTGAAAAACTTCGACAGATTCAGTACCATCTCGCCTAGGGAACTGGAGTCCACTATTTCAAGGAAACCGAGCTTTTTCCTCTCGGAGCGGAACTACAGGCTCTTATACGACCTCCATGTCACGTTTTCTAGGTGAAATCAACAAAATAGCGGAACGTAGTTCCACCTACAAGCGGAACTTATGCCTTTTCACCGAAATAACGGCCTGTAGTTCCGACTCGACGAGTCGCAGCATGAACATAGCCTTCAGTTAGTTAACAAACTGAAACCCTGACGGATCAAACTCCGTCAGGGTCAGTGTTAGCTACTTTACTCAACCTGCACCTTCATCCCCTCTAACTAGTCACCATCCAGCCAACTTCAACCTCATCACCAATAACAAATCACATAAAACCTTAGCGGAAAATCCCGCTAAGGTTTCGCCTTGAGGGAACTGCAGGCCTCTATTTCAAGGAAAACGAGCTTTTTCCTCCCGGAGCGGAACTACAGGCTTTTATACGACCTCCATGTCACGTTTTCTAGGTGAAATCAGCAAAATAGCGGACMGTAGTTCCACCTACAGGCGGAACTTATGCCTTTTCATCGAAATAACGGCCTGTAGTTCCGACTGGACGAATATTTCCACTCAGCAGCCCACGCAAGTCCACTCACTAAGGCAAATCCACCCACTGAAACGGTGTTTCCGCAGCCTTCTTGCCATATTCCAAAATGGCAGCAATTGCAATCGTTTCCTCCTGTGGTACAGCAGGAGCACCCGAATCAAAAAAACGCACAAGATTCTCAATAAATGCCCCGAAAAAATTGGACTCAATTTTCAGAAATTGCGACTCCCCCTGCTCAGAGCGCAGCGCCATGCTGAACGGACAGTTAGGGCCATAATGGTTAATGGTAGCCTGACGTCCATCCGCGTAACCGATGACTAATGCGGGTGCGTTCGTCGTCCCCGTCCACATTACGCGGTTCACGTCCGTTCCCATGAGGGAAACGATCGGCTCCACCTGGTGAATCGCATAAGTTTCAAAGCTTCCCGGTCCCAACGAGCATATGGACTCAATTCCCTCCATTTTCAGCCCTTTATATTCCGCAGCGAATCGCAAGGCCGAAGTTGAATACATGGGCGTCCCGTACTGCTTTGCAAGCTCAAACATCCGGATTGCAGCAGCTCGGTCCGGCGCAAAAGTTTTGTCGACGTAGGTCGGCTTACCGGAACGCAATGGAAGCTGAGCAAGCTCCTCATGAAACTCGGCATGGTCCGGCGATAGCACGATCAAATAATCACTTTGCTCGACGACTGCTTCAATGGAGCCCAGTAGCTGAATGCCCTTTTTCTCGCACCAAGCCGCATTGGTCAGTTTACCTTCGAGATTTGTCTTGCCATAGGCATAAGCAACTTTCATTCTGCCTTCTGATGCGCTCTCAATCCACTCCGGATATTTCTCCGCATGCCATTCATCCAAATAATAGTCAATAAATCCGATTTTTTTCATCTTCCCATCGCTCCCTTAACGTGTCTTCCATTAACATTTGCAGCTTCAAGTTGTTTTTGCCGATAGCCTCAAGTGGCGGTGCGAAAGCAAGAGGGTCAACAACCATTTTCCCTTTTCGCAGCCTCCTGATTTTTATTAAAAGCTTCCGCCAAAATCGGATCTTTACGCACGCGTGCTTGCCAGTAGATCGGATAATTTTTCTCATTTTCCACTTTATGATGAACGCCTTCTTTACCAATTATTGCTTCTTTATGTGTATCTTTGTCCAGCTTTAAATCCAAATATTTGATAGTCTCTTCTTTCTTCTCAGCTTTGATAGCTGTTTTTCCACTTGTAAAGTTTTCGATGACTTTGTTCGCTTGTAATAAAACATCCGATGAACTCCTTCATGGCTACGATTTGGATGGAATTTGCATGTGGTAAAAATAACACATGGCTGGAAATCTTCCTAGAGGAAAACGAATACTTTCTTCTGTACTTTGTTGAGTACTCCTATAACTCTAAATAAAAGAAAAGAGGGCTATCCTCAAGTAGATTTTTCTACTCTTGGGACAGCCCCATACCCAAAATATGTAAGATCGCTATTCACTATGCAGCCGCATTCCATCGCCTTACCAATAACAAAGGGAACTAGGGTCCTCTATTTATAGGAAAATGAACTATTTCCTCTCTGATCGGAACTACAAGGCCTTATTTCGTCTTCATTGCACGTTTTTCGTGTAGAATTATTAAAATAGCAGACCGTAGATCCTCTTACAGGTGGAATTGTGCCTTTTCAACGAAATAGCGGACTCAAGTTCCTCCTCTTAAAGCCAAGCGGGAGAACATTCACCATTAAATCAAAAAGAGTTAAGTTCCGTCCGTCCTTACTTTCTTTCCAATTGCACTCCAATCCTGCCGTCAAGCACGCTGACTTCGAACGTTTTCAACCAAATTTTCTCGCTGAACAGCGATTTGCCAGTTCGAATATCGAATTCCCAGCCATGCCACGGGCAGCGTAAGATCTCTCCCTTTTTCCCATATTCATATTCATATACATCAGACGGGAGCGTCGTTCCTGAGACGAGTCCAGCACACATCGGCGCACCTTGATGCGGACAATAATTGTTGATCGCATAGTAGTCACCATTGATCCGGTAGATACCGATACTTTTCCCCTCGATTGTGACGACTGCGTGCCCGCCTTCGGGAACTGCGTCTGCATCTAACACATAGTGTACCGTCATAAGCTCCTCCATCAATTAAAGGTTATATAAGCTTTTGGCGTTTTCATAAAAGATTTTCCTCTTAGCTTCGGGCTTTAATCTTCGCAGAATYATATCCGGTGAATCAAAATCCCAATGCGGGTAATCGCTAGAATATAAAATCATATTCTCTGCATCGATCATATTGAATAAATCAATTAAGTGCTGCGGATTGTCCGGCTCCTCAATAGGTTGCGTAGTCAAATAGCAATGCTCGCGAATGTATTGACTGGGCATCTTCTTGAGCCATGGAACCGTGGAGCGTAGCGCTTTGTAGTTTTTGTCCAGCCTCCACATCAGATGTGGCAGCCAGGCAATACCACCCTCGGTTAGCACCACTTTCAGACGCGGGAATTTCTCGAATACCCCTTCGCAGACCATCGACACGAGATGAGCCATGAACATTTGCGACAGACACGTGTGCCACTCAATGTAACGAGATGGATAACCGGCCGCTGTAGGCGCAGTAGAACCGCCACCTCCTTCGGCTCCGGGATGGAGCGCTATTGGCAGGCCATTGCGTTCTGCCGCCTCATAAATGGGATGAAACTGCCGTTGACCAAGAGGCGCGCGCGCCGCACTGGAAATCATCACCTCAACGATGTCGGGATGTCCTCCCATACGGTCAATCTCTCTTGCAGCGAGATATGGATCCTGCGTGGCGACGGCCATAGCGCCCTTAAAAGCCTTATGCTTGCCAAGCCACTTATCGGCCAAAAAGTCGTTGTAAGCTGAGCAGATCACGGCTGCAAAATCCGCATCATGCGTCGTTGAAATGTTATACACGACACCGGTTAATACGCAGTATTCGACATTATAGTCTTCTAGCAGTTGTTTGATCATCAGATCCGGGTCGGAGCCCGCTTTGCCTCCGCCTGGCGGAATGGCGTCTTTCTTCATGACGCCAACCGGCGAATAGTAACCAGAACCGGAGTATCCGATTCCTGTAGCAGCCACGCGTGAGCGCCATGGTTCAGCCAAATACGGCAGCAAATCAGAATCGTTCTGCTCATTGTGGACATCCACATCAATGACCTTCATCTTTTCGGCCATCATCATCCCTCCATTTAGGAGGCCCGTTATAAGTGTATGGGCCTCCTTGCAGCGCCAACGCGTTTATTTTTTACCGTATGTGCGAGTGTAAGCAGCATTGTACATATTCAGCAGTTCGTCTGCGCCAAGCTTTTTCGTTTGATCAATGAATTCTTGCCATGTTTTATCGTTAATCGGTGTTTTTCCAGACACGAATTCAGTCAGCTTTTGCTCCAAATACTTGTTCAAATTGTTCAGCTTCGACTTCTCCAGTTCCAGCTCTTCACTGGTTTTAACAATCTGCTTCGGTGCTGGAATAATAACCGATTCATAGAGTTTGTTAATCGCTTTGCTCTTATCGCTTAAGCCGCTTTCCCATACAGCACGGGATTTGGCATTGTCCAGCGTAACCATGTCATACCAGACTCCCCAATCTTTCCGCAGGGTTGTAAATGGCGACGCGCCGAAATCCTTGTTGTACACAGGCACGCCATTTTCCTTCGTATAGGTTTTGCCCTCGATCCCCAGGGATAGATAATTCGAACCTTCTTCGCTGAGCAGGTAGTCAAGGAATTGAACCGCTCTGTCTTTATCTTTTACCTTGGCGGAGATCGCACGCCCCGTAGTACCAACAACAGAACGCGAGAATTGATAGTTCTTAATTCCGTCAGCAGCGAACTGCGGAATCGCATCCAGCGTGTAATCGGCAATTCCGGCTTTGCGCCCTTTATCCATCAGGGTCTCTAGATCAGCCTTCCAGAAGAAGGTAACCAACGATTTGCCCTTAAGAATTCGCTCTTCCCACTGTGCCTGTGTGATCATCGAGAATTCAGGATCCAGCAATTTCTCATTAAACAGTTTGTTGAGGAAAATCAGCGAGTCCTTATACCCTTTGTGATATGGTGCAAAAGCATATTTATCCGTAGCAGGATCAACGTTATAGAAGCCATGAATGCCTGTGAAAGCTCTGCCGAACGTCGTGAATAGCCCTGTATCGCCTACGATTGCGTTATTAATCAATGGATAGGTATCCGGCTGCTTCTCTTTCAGAGTTTTCAAGAACTGGTAAAATTCTTCCACAGTGGTCGGTGCTTTCAAGCCGTATTTATCCATAATGTCCTTACGGGTATACCAGATAAAGTTGAACCCTTTGCCCTCGGCATCGCCCTCGATAACCGGAACGGTATAAATCCCTCCGTCCGCTCCCGTTGCAACCGCCTTAGCCTCTGGATATTTATCAAAAAACGCCTTCATATTCGGGGCTTTATCCATGTAATCCTTTAGATTCAAAAACACTTTGTCTGGCCCATGCTGTCTGCCTTCCAGTGTATCGACCTGAATGAAGTCAGTAACCGCGTTGGTCGCAATCATGATCTGTTTCTTCTCTTTCAGTCCTTCCTGACTGACCACTTGAAACTCCACTTTCACGCCGGTTTTCGCTTCAATTTCCTTGAAAATTTCCCAGTCTTGACGCACTTTCCCTTCAGGACGATCATAAGCCAGCCAGGAAAAGGTGATTGGCTTCTTAGCCTCATCCCCTTTCTTGGAATCCCCTGATACAGGGGTATCCTTTGACCCACTCGTACAACCTGCGACTAAGCTGGAAAGCATAACGGCTGATAAGGCTGCTGCTACTGTTCTTTTTTTCATGAAAAAACCTCCCCAATGTGTTTAAAAGGCTGCTATAAAACCGTAGTCACTAGCTAAGTCGCAATCGGATCTTACCCTTTGATTCCGCCGATCATCGTTCCTTGAACGAAATATTTCTGGATGAATGGGTACACACAGAGGATCGGGAGCGTAGCCATCATAATGATGGCGTATTTCATGGTTTGGAGCAGGCTCATATCGCCTTCACCTTGAATCGTAGTACCGGCTATCAGGATGTTCCGGAGCATAATTTGCAACGGATACATAGAACGGTCGTTCAAGTAAATAAGCGCATCGAAGAAAGCGTTCCATTGGTTCACAGCCGTGAATAGTCCGATCGTTGCCATCACTGGCATCGAAAGCGGCATGACGACTCGCAATAGTACCTGCAGGGAGGAACAACCGTCAATCGTCGCTGCATCCTCCAGCTCTTCCGGCAAAGCTTCGAAAAACGTCCGCATAATGAACAAATACCATGTGCTGATCATCGAAGGCAGAACGATTGCCCATATCGAGTTCAACATGCCCAGCTTTTGCACAACGAGAAACGTTGGGATCATCCCTCCGCTAAAAAGTAGTGTAAAAGCGGCCATCATCAAGATCAATTTGCGGCCAGGCAGCCATTTCTTCGCTAACGGATAGGCCATAGCTGCCGTGGTAATCAATGTCAGAATGACATGAACGACCGTATAACGGATCGTATTCCAGTAGCTGACCCATAGATCTGAATTAGCTGCCAACTGCTTATAGGCTACAAGTGTTACTTTTTTGGGCAAAAGCAGGACATCACCGCTTGACACCAGCGCATTATCGCTAATCGAGGCACTGAACACATAGACTAGCGGATAGATC
>NZ_JBFTQB010000330.1:0-6369 GCF_056398785.1 Paenibacillus sp. 01T422
CTCTTATCGCTTGTACATACTTAACGTATACATCTTGGGATCACTACCAATTTGAGTTGAAAGAGAAAAACATCATTCCTGAGCACATTAAGCGTGAAGAAGAAATGAACGCTAACAAAGGCGCAGCTGCTGGCGGCGGCGCGGCGAAGGATACGAAGAAAGCTCCTGCTATCGTAGCAGCAGATGATCCAGGTGCTGAAATTTACAAAAAAGCAACTTGCTTGTCCTGTCACGGTGCAGGACTTAAAGGGATGCCGGCTTCAGGCGTACCAGCGCTGCTTGGCGTAGGTGACAAGCATTCGCAAGATGAGATTTTGAACATTGTCAAAAACGGTAAGGGCAACATGGGTAAACAATATCAAGCCAACATTGATAAAGGCTTAACAGATGCCGATATCACGAAACTTACTGAATGGTTATCCAAACAAAAGGCCCAATAAAATAGGGAAACCTGATCGCGAAAGCGGTCAGGTTTTTTTAAATCACTGGAGGAGGAGCTTACTTGCATCAAGGCGTGTCCATTTCTTATTTCTGGAGTAAGGATTTCTTGTTAAGCAAAAAGATGCTGTGGCTGTTTTTCATCACAAATCTGCTTGGCACCGTGTATGGCTATGAGTGGTATTGGCTTCAAATGGTGGACACGATAGCTGATTACCCGTCATGGTATGTTATTTTTGTGCCGGATAGTCCGACAGCCAGCTTATTCTTCACTTTGTCAGTCGGTTACTTGATTATAGACCGTTCATGGGGTAGTCGATCCGGGAAAGTCTACCAAGCCATTAGAGGTTTCGTGGAAGCTTTTGCTCTTATCACATCATTTAAATATGGCATTTGGGCTGTTACTATGATTTGGGCAGGCGCTTGGCAAGGAGTTCCTGTGGGCTGGGATGGTTGKATGCTTACATGCTCGCATTTGGCTATGGCAGTGGAAGCGCTATTATTCGTTAGGTGGTATACATTCCGGATACCTGCCATCCTGCTTATTACGTGCTGGACGCTGTGGAACGACTTCATGGATTATGAACGAGGGGTATTCCCTAGATTGCCCGAAGTGCTTGTAAACAACTATTATAGGACCATAGAAAGCTTTACAATCAGCTTAAGCCTCATAGGTATTATGATAGCTTTTATCTGTTTGGGTCTGCGTCAGAAGAAACAACGATAATCACATAACCGATGGTCTAAATTGGGACGAACCTCCATATGATGATGGTGAAGGAGGGGATGTCCCATGTTTATGTTTACCGGGGGAATTAAACGACTGACAGTCACACTTTTGTTGGCAGCAGTCGTAAGTATAAGCTCTGCATGCGCAGCTAGTACCAGTACGATTGGACAAGCCGCAAAACCAATAGATCCAGAACAGTTGAAGCGGGTTGAGTTTCTGAATCAAATTGCAGATGAGATGTACAAGCAAACGATGGACGGTCAAGTGCTTGAGGCACGGAATAAGCTGATGCAAATGTCAGATCAAATTCCGAAGATACAATTTGAAGGCATTACATCCGTAGAGGGGCTTAATGCGTTAACGGAAACGATTACGCAGGCCAAGAGAGTCTATAGCGCCGCGACTTACTCACCGGAAGAAGCGCAGATGGCCGTAGCCAAGATACGACTTGCAACGGATGCCCTTACCCATAAAAACCAGCCCATGTGGCTGCAATATTATAAAGTGCTGCAAAATGACACAGCTGCATTAACACAGGTTGTAAAAGCTGGAAAACAGCAAGAAAGCATGGCTAACTTCGGGAAGCTATCTCAGCATATTGCTATTATTCATCCTTCTTTATTGATTAGCCGGGACGCCTCCTCTGTCGAGAAGCTTGACTCTGTTATTGTCTTTCTAAGAAAAAACATTAATAGTGAGCCGATGATAGGTCGTCAAGTGGAAACAGGGCTGGACCATTTAGGTCAGGTACTGGATGAATTGTTTTTGAAAAACAAGGATGCAATTGCTTTCGTACCCCTCACTGACCCTAAGCATCCGATCATCTGGTCAGTTGGGATAGGACTTATCATCGTCAGTGTATTATCTTTCGTGGGCTGGCGGATGTACCAATCCGGTCGGCATATCGTCCCAATCAAGCATTCACGAGCGAGGGAAAAGGAAGTTGGCGATTAAAATAAAAGGTTGAGCAGATGTCACAATCTGCTCAACCTTTTTATTGTGCTTTGAAGCCTTCGCCTATCACATCATGGACTTCCCCTATGATGATAAAAGCGCGAGGATCGATGGACTGAATGAGCTCGCGAAGTCGTCTTGTTTCATGGCGATATACGACACAATACAATACTTCTTTATTGTTGCCTGAGTAAGCGCCCCTTGCAGGAAACAGAGTGACTCCACGGTCTAATTCCTTTGTAATGGCTTCCGATAAAGGTACAGCTTCATCGCTGATAATCGTAAATGCCTTAGCTGCATGAGCGCCTTCGGATATGTAATCAATGAGGCGGGAAGTAACAAAGACAGCAACGAGTGAGTAGAGGACTTTTTCCTTCGGCAAATAAAGAAAGGAAGTACCAATTACGATAACGTCAATAATTAAGATGACTTGTCCGACACTCCAGCCCCTTTTCTTATTTCCGATACGAGCCAAGATGTCTGAGCCGCCTGTAGTGCCGCCGAATCGAAAGACAAGACCAAGTCCGGTACCTAACGTAAGCCCGGCATAAAGTGTAGCTAGAAAGTAATCCTGTGTAGTGTGAAATGGGATGAGCCAGTTGTTATGTATGAGTCGTTCCATCACCCAGAGAAAAAAGGATAAGGAAACTACGCCGTAAATCGTGTACAACATGGGGCCTTTCCCGAAAACGCGCCACCCGAGATAGAACAAGGGGATATTGCATACTAAGGTAGATACGGAAGGAGGAACGTTAAGCACATATTTCAGCAGCAAAGCGATACCCGTAACGCCGCCTTCCATGAGCTCATTTGAAATGACAAAGTAATGTAAACCAAACGCATAAATCGCGGTGCCAACCGTAATGGCAAGTACATTTGTAAATTGATCAGCAAATCTTTCTTTAAAAATCATTTCATTTCCTCCAAACCTCATGGTTCGCATCTGTCAAAAAAATTTGTCAACTTTTCTTGTTTAGTTTAACATAGTAATGATATCTTGGTGAAGATGAAGGAAAGAAGGGTGAACATGTCGGAACGCACGCTGAAAGATATACAGAAAGAAGTCGATACTTATATTTCCCAGTTCAAGGAAGGATATTTCAGTCCTTTGGCTATGCTCGCTAGAATGTCTGAAGAAGTGGGGGAGTTAGCTCGTGAAGTGAACCATACCTACGGCGAAAAGCCGAAAAAAAGCACGGAAGCGGACAACTCCATTGAGCTAGAACTGGGCGATATTATGTTTATAACGATCTGTTTCGCGAACTCACTCGGGATTGATTTGACCGAAGCGCATGATAAAATCATGCATAAGTTCAATACGAGAGATGCGGGTAGATGGACTAAAATTAACACCGAAATTACATAAGCTTCATAAACTATACCATCCCCTCTGAAGGGAGACTCTCTTTCGATAAGGAGGATGGGCAGATGAATGGAGAAGATCAAATACAGAAAGCGTACGAATCTATACTTTCACAAGACTTCGAAAGAGCCATCGAATGGTTTGAAAAAGCGATAACCGCAGAACCTGACAATGCTACCTATCACTACAAACTATCGATAACGTATGCAAGAAGCAATAAGCTGAGCAATGCTATTGAACACGCTGCAAAAGCTACCGATTTGGAGCAAGATAATCAAGTATACCGCTATCATTTGCAAGTACTCCATGCCAGAGAATTGGTGGATAAAGCTCGCAGGCAGTTAAGCACGAAATCCGATCATGCCGAAAGAGCGATCTTCTTATTGAAGGAAGCCATTGTGCTTGATCCTCTGACGATTGAAGCCTATTTAATACTTGGGGAAGCTTTTGCTTTCCGAAACGATTACGGGAGAGCCTATCAAACGGTGATGGAAGCCGTTCGATTAGAGCCAAATCATGAACTAGCCAAGCAGCAGGCTGCTCGCTACCAGCAAAAGATGAAAAATAGAGTTTGAAACATACACAAAGGAGAAACAACGTCATGGATCGTAAAATTCGAGTAGCCGTCATTGGGGCAAGTGGAAGAATGGGGAGAGAGGTCGTAAAGACCGTACTCACAGAGTCCGATATGGAATTAGTGGCGGGAGTAGACCGCTCCTCTGGCCCAATTGATCTTGGAAAAATGGTAGGGTTTGAAGAATGCGGCGTCAAAATGAGCAATGATTTGGAACTTGCGCTAACCGAATCCAAACCGGATGTATTAGTGGATTTTACTGGACCACAAACGGCGTTTTCACATACAAGTTTGGCGATTCGGTTAGGCATTCGTCCCGTGATGGGGACTACTGGATTTACACCGCAGGATATTGCTGAGTTGGACAAGCAGTGTCAGGATAAAGCAATCGGCGGAATTATTGCTCCTAACTTTTCCATCGGAGCCATTCTGATGATGAAATTTGCCGCTCAAGCATCGAAATATTTCCCTCACTTGGAAATTATCGAATATCATGGTGACCAAAAGCTCGACGCACCTTCAGGAACATCCGTGAAAACCGCTGAACTTATTTCTGAAGTTAGAGAAGAGATGAGGCAGGGTAATCCGAAAGAAGAAGAAACGATTGAAGGTTCGCGCGGCGGGTATTACAATGGGTTTAGAATACATAGCGTACGTCTGCCGGGTATTTTTGCTCAACAGGAAGTCATTATGGCTGAACAAGGGCAGGCACTTAAGATTAGACATGACTCTTATGATCGTGCTGCTTATATGCCGGGCGTAGCGATTGCTGTTCGTAAAGTAATGACATATAGCGGTATGATTTATGGATTCGAGCATTTTATAGATTAAGAAAGTCCTAGGGGAGTGGAAGTCAGAATGTTAAATATCGCGCTAATCGCTCACGACCGCAAAAAAGATGAGATGGTTAATTTCGTTACGGCGTATGAGCATGTTTTTGCAGGTCACAAATTATATGGAACAGGTACAACAGGACAGAGAATCATGGAGAATACGAAGCTCGATGTCCATCGCTTTATGTCGGGGCCACTTGGCGGAGACCAGCAAATTGGTGCTTTGGTCGCTCAAAATGAAATGGATTTGATCATCTTTTTGCGTGATCCGTTAATGGCGCAGCCACATGAGCCGGACATCATTGCTCTATTGCGCTTATGCGATGTGCAAGGAATTCCGTGCGCTACCAATATTGCAACGGCGGAAATCCTCGTTAAAGCGCTGGATCGCGGGGATTTTGCATGGAGAGAACTCGTACATAAATATAAACCGGGACTTGAATAAGATGAGCGAACAACAATTAGATATACTTATTTTTGGTGCACATGCAGACGATGCTGAGATTGGGATGGCTGGAACGATTGCGAAGCATACCGCCTTGGGCTACCGAGTGGGCATTTGCGATCTAACCTACGCAGAGATGTCCTCCAATGGGACAGTCGAGACGAGGAAAGAGGAAGCAGAGCAAGCGGCACAAGTATTAGGATTGACCGTGCGCACGAATCTCGGGTTACCAGACCGAGGCTTGTACGTGACTCCCAGTCATATTGAACGAATTACGGCGGAGATCCGCAAGTACAGACCTAGAATAGTTTTTGCTCCTTATTGGCAGGATCGACATCCCGATCATATTGCCTGCTCGGCACTTATTCAAGAAGCTGTGTTTAATGCCAAACTGCGCAAATATTTGCCGGAATCTGATCCGGTCCATGTGGAGAATATGTATTTTTATTTTATAAATGATGTGTACGAAGCTGATTTCATAGTTAATGTAACAGATTATTACGAGACCAAGAAGGCTGCACTGAGCGCATATCGTTCGCAGTTCATAACAGGGCAAGGAAGCGTTGCGACACCGCTAAATCAAGGTTATATAGAGCGCGTAGTAGCTCGTGACCATTTATTGGGACAAAAGCGTATGCTTCCGTATGCAGAAGGTTTCGTCTCTAAGCTGCCTATGGTGGTAGATCGAATCGATTGATCCGGAAAAGAGGTGCAAAATGAACGATAAACTTAAAATTGGAATTACGTGTTATCCGACGTTAGGCGGTTCAGGAGTTGTTGCGACAGAACTTGGCAAGCTGCTTGCCGAAAAAGGGCATGAGGTTCATTTTATTACGCACAGCATGCCATTCCGCCTAGGTAAATTCCATAAAAATATTTTTTATCATGAAGTGGAAGTCAGTCAGTATTATGTATTCCGTTACCCGCCATATGATCTTTCGCTTGCAAGCAAACTTGCACAAGTTGCCAAAATGGAAGAGCTAGACCTGCTTCATGTTCACTACGCGATTCCACATGCGGTCTGTGCACTGC
>NZ_JBFTQB010000331.1:0-6359 GCF_056398785.1 Paenibacillus sp. 01T422
TTATGGTTTCTCTCCCCATGACACCAAACATCCTCCGCTCCAATTTCCTGCATAAGGAAACCGGATTGGAGGCTGTGTGTTCGTTAATGAAATTATGGGTTACGCACTTTCTTCTTTTTTCTTGCCTGTCGCTTGTGAGCCGTCTTTCGTCGTCAGCACAGGTGTGATCTTGTTCTGAACAGTCTCTTTAGAGACTACACAAGTGGAGACATCGGTTCTTGAAGGAACTTCAAACATCACATCAAGCATAATGCTTTCAATGATTGCTCTCAGACCACGCGCGCCGGTATTCCGTTTAATCGCTTCTTTCGCAATGGCATCAAGCGCCTCTGCGTCGAATTCGAGTGAAACGTTATCCATCTCGAGCATCTTCTGGTATTGTTTCACGAGCGCATTTTTCGGCTCAGAAAGAATACGAACTAGCGCTGCTTCATCCAGCGGCTCTAGGGTAGAGATAACCGGAAGACGGCCTACGAATTCTGGAATCAATCCGAATCTGAGCAGGTCTTCTGGAAGTACCATGGACAGGTACTCGCCTGGTTTCAAATCTACTTTAGCTCCGTCTGTGCTGAAGCCGATCACTTTTTTACCAATTCTGCGTTTGATAATTTGCTCTAGACCATCGAAAGCTCCGCCGCAAATAAACAGAATATTGGTTGTGTCGATTTGAATAAACTCTTGATGTGGATGCTTACGTCCGCCTTGCGGAGGAACTGATGCAACCGTACCTTCAAGAATTTTCAGCAAAGCTTGCTGAACGCCTTCACCAGAAACGTCTCTTGTAATAGACGGGTTCTCGGATTTACGTGCTACTTTATCGATCTCATCGATGTAGATAATGCCGCGTTCTGCTTTCTCCACATCGTAATCTGCAGCTTGAATAAGTTTGAGCAAAATGTTCTCAACGTCTTCACCTACATAACCCGCTTCAGTCAATGAAGTTGCATCCGCGATTGCAAATGGAACATTCAGGATTTTGGCAAGCGTTTGAGCAAGAAGTGTTTTACCACTTCCTGTTGGTCCTAGAAGAACGATGTTACTTTTTTGAAGTTCAACATCTTCTAGTTTGTTTTGCGAATTAATACGCTTGTAGTGATTATAAACCGCTACCGCAAGCGATTTCTTCGCTTGTTCCTGCCCGATGACGTACTGGTCCAAAATGTTGCGGATTTCCTTCGGTTTCGGAACATCCTTCAGATCCAGTTCTTCCTCGTGACCTAGTTCTTCTTCCACAATCTCCGTGCAAAGCTCTATACATTCATCACAAATGTAAACTCCCGGACCCGCAACAAGCTTGCGAACTTGGTCTTGGGATTTTCCACAAAAGGAACATTTGAGTTGGCCTTTTTCATCGTTAAATTTAAACATGGGATCACTCCTTTATTTCAAGTCGTTTCGAGTGATAACCTCGTCGATTAACCCGTATGCCTTCGCTTCATCAGCGCTCATAAAGTTATCTCGGTCGGTGTCTCTTTCGATCTTTTCAAGCGGCTGTCCCGTACGATCCACATATATCTGGTTGAGTTTTTGTTTCGTTTTGATAATCCAATCCGCGTGAATCTTAATATCGGTCGCTTGACCTCTTACACCGCCGAGCGGTTGGTGAATCATAACTTCAGCGTTCGGCAGCGCGTATCGCTTGCCTTTGGCGCCTGCTGTTAACAGCAAAGACCCCATACTTGCGGCCATACCTACACAAATCGTAGATACATCCGGTTTAATAAATTGCATGGTATCGAAGATACCCATTCCAGCTGTTACAGATCCACCTGGTGAGTTGATATATAAGTGGATATCCTTTTCGGGATCCTGAGCAGATAAAAAAAGCAGCTGGGCAATGACCAAATTAGCCACATCATCATCAATGGCGGTCCCAATGAAAATAATGCGGTCCTTAAGTAGACGCGAGTAGATGTCGTAAGAGCGTTCCCCACGTGCCTCTTGTTCAACAACCATAGGAATAAGACTCATTGTACCAACTCCTTTTGTGGCCAAAGCCATGTTCTCCAAATTGGGATTCAGTAACAGTTTAACATGTTTGAGCAGCAAAGTCATTTTTTCAGAAGACAGCTATGTATTCAATGAAATTCTTATGTTTTTAGGCAGTTTGTGGCTAAAATAGGGTAAAAGAAAGGCACGTTGCTTACGTACGTGCCTTTACTTACCTTATTTATACTGCTGCGGAAACATGCTTGCTATTTTCAAGCAAGAAGTCAACCGTTTTTCTAATCACAAGATCATTGCTCAGACCATCTAGGCTGCCGTTAGAAGCAAACAGCTCACGAAGTTCTGCCGTTGATTTTTGGTAGGATGGTGCATATTTCTCAAGTTCCGCGTCAACTTCTTCGTCGGATACTGTGATGTTTTCTGCAGTTGCAATGGCTTCAAGAACAAGGTTGTTTCGAACACGCTTATCAGCATCTTCTCTCATTTGATCTTTCAGCACGCTCTCGTTTTGACCGGAGAACTGGAAGTAAATCTCAAGCGTCATGCCTTGGGAGCGAAGACGTCTTTCGAATTCTTTCACCATTACATCAAGTTCTGCTTCAACCATGGATGCTGGAATTTCAACATCAGCGTTAGCAGCAGCCTTATCAACAACAGCTGTTTCCAGAGCAGCTTCTGAATCTTTTGTTTTGCTCTCTTGAAGACGTTTTTTCAATTCTTCTTTGTACTCTACAAGCGTATCGTACTCGCTCACGTCTTTAGCAAACTCATCATCAAGTTCTGGCAAGTTTTTGCGTTTGATGTCGTGAATTTTCACTTTAAACACAGCCGCTTTGCCTTTCAGATCTTCAGACTGGTAGTTCTCAGGGAAAGAAACATTAACTTCTTTCTCTTCGCCTTTACCAAGTCCTACAAGCTGCTCTTCGAACCCTGGAATGAAAGAGTTGGATCCAAGCTCAAGGGAGTACTTCTCTGCTTTTCCGCCTTCGAATGCTTCGCCATCAACGAAACCTTCGAAATCAAGAACAACTACGTCGCCGTTAGCTGCTTGTCCTTCTTCAAGAACAACCAACTCAGCATGACGTTGTTGCAAACGGGAAAGCTCGCTGTCCAGTTCTTCGTCCGTTACGTTAGCATCTACTGCTTCAACTTCGATGCCTTTGTAATCGCCAAGCGTTACTTCTGGTTTAACAGTAACCTTCGCTTTGAATTTCAGAACTTGTCCTTTGGCGAACTGTTCTACGTCTACTTCTGGACGATCAACAGGCTCGATTTTGACCTCTTCGATCGCTTGTACGTAAACTTCTGGCAAAATAATGTCTAGTGCATCTTGGTATAGGCTTTCTACACCAAATTTAGCTTCAAAGATTGAACGTGGCACTTTTCCTTTACGGAAACCTGGAACATTTAATTTCGCGGATACTTTTTTGAATGCTTTATCCAATGCATCTGCGACGCGCTCTGCGCCAACTTCCACTTCAAGAACGCCTACGTTCTTCTCTATTTTTTCCCAACTTGCTTTCATTTTATGCTTTCCCCTTCCAAAAATGTACGATGACATATTTTCACGTTACGCTCATTATAACCATTCTATTATAACATATAACAAATTCATTTCAAGGCGACCTTTCGCTACTAGGACGGATCTGGATTAAACTGCTTCACAAACGCTTGCAGCACAAGATGTGCCCGCTTCCATTGCAGCGTCATCGACCCTACAATCCCGTAATTGTCCAGCAATTCCTCTCGATTAACGGAACCAAATAATCGTTCTTGCAAGATGGCGTGCAAGGCGGAAGCCCATACATCAACGGCGCCCTCTTCAGCTTTCAATAAGTCTGTATAGATTGCCGTTCCATAGGCATAGGCCAAAAATTCCTGCCACGTTTGTTGGGCAAAATAAACAAAATCCGGCTGGCTTATTTCACTAATATCCCCGACTCTGCGAATCATATCACGAATTTGGGATGGAAAATCCTCCTGGCCCAGCGGTGTCTCTTCGATCTGTACAGCGATCATTTTCCCGTTTTTCGGATACTCAATGAATCCCTGCTCCCCCATTTGCTTAAGCGCCTGCAGCGCCTTGAACTGAATATGCGGATGCCGCGGTTTTTCGCTAAGCCATTCCTTGATAGCCGAGCTTATACCGGGTTGATCGATAAAACCCAATTGTTCCAGACTACTTACTTGCTGCTCCAAAGTGCCTTCTTTCAACAAGTCCAGCAACTTCAAGGCATACGCGCCGTCATCTGACGACTTCTCGTTTATGTATTGCCTTAATAAATCCTCTTCCCCCTCTAAATCCTCTTCCGATGGACTAGGCATAGGGAATAACTCTTCTGGAAACATGGTTTGCAACCAAATCCGCAGCGCTTCCCACTGCTCGATCTTATCCGATTGGGCGGCTGGGAACTGAAGCAGAAAAGTTAGCAGTTGAAGAGCATCACTATACTGTTCGTTTCGTAGAAAACGGGTAAGTTCCTCTTCGTAATATTGCTCTGTTTTCGGAAAAAGAATAACATTATTCATCGACAGCTCGGTTATGTGGATCACCTCAGAAATCTTGGTCTCGCTGGTGACAGTTTACTTGATTGTTCGGGCGATTGCAAAATAAATTTAAAACAAGTGTTGACTTCTCTTAAAAAGATATGATAATATAACTCTTGCTTCGCCAAACAGCTACACGCTGCTAGGTAAGAAGAGGTCTATGTCTCAGTAGCTCAGCTGGATAGAGCACACGCCTTCTAAGCGTGCGGTCGGGGGTYCGAATCCCTCCTGGGACGTCTGCAAGGAGAGAAGACCGCGAGAAATCGCGGTCTTTTTGCTGTTTCTTCGAATATCTAAATACAGAAGTGTAGTTCAAACAGAAAAAGCCGTCAACCTATGGTTGCGGCTTTCTGGAGCATTATTTTATCATGCAAAAATTCCGTTCTTACACAGATGGCCGATTAGGCTGATGATGACCAGGTTCGGTCGAATCCAAATTAGACTGCACCCGTGAAGATTGTTTCGAATGATCAATCGTGCTTTGTGCTTTTTGTTTCATACTCTTTTTGCCCATGATGAATTCCCTCCTATAAGGTGAGCCCGTAGAGTGGTCTCTACAGGCTCTTGTTGGTGCCATTAGACTTTAGTGCTTCTTGTGAGGCAAGTTATTGCCTGGCTGACCGTCACCTTGTGTCCTGAAATTCTTCGCGGCTTTCCTCTGCTTGTCGTGCAGCTTGCTAATGAAATGACTATCCATGAGCATTCGCCTCCTGAAGAAAGAATGGCACTACCCCTATAGAATGTCACGCAAGCTCAAGATTTAAACGCATGGCTAAATTTAGAAGAGCGCCTCTAGCTTCTGCATCCGTTTTGACTCTTTCATAAAGTTCCTCGAAATTACTGCGATTTTCAATGAATTCCGGCTCTGTTTTAATTGCGACTTGCGTCCAATTGATCAGTAAATTCTCCGCTTGTGTCAGTTCATTATAGGCACGGTGCAGGCCAACGCGTTCAATGATTTCTTCCAGTTCAGCCTGTCCGACTTCTTTGCCTGCCTCTTTCAAATCGGCAATCCGTTTATCCGCTTGATTACTAATTTGCAAAAAATGCTCTCTGGAGGCTAGATAATCGAYTTGTGCTTTGGAATGTTTCTTTTTCATTGCCATCACCTTTACTGTTTAGTAAGTAATAATTAATTAATAATAACAGGCTTAGAATTAAAACACAAAATCTGACTGACGACCGTTACGGCTATCTGGGACAGACATTATATATCCCCATTTTGCATACCTTTTATCATCATGCTGTCTTCATAAAGAAAGGAAGGAACGTCTATGTGCGGAATAACGGGTTGGATAGATTGGCGGAAAGACTTGACCGGGTACCCGTCCATTCTAGAAAATATGACGGAAACGCTCCATTTGCGTGGACCAGATGCTTCTGGCACCTGGATCTCGCAGCACTGTGCCCTCGGCCATCGACGTCTTAGTGTAATGGATCCGGAGAACGGGGCTCAGCCCATGATCCGGAAACAAGGAGACTACACGTATACGATCGTATATAATGGCGAACTTTACAATGCCCCCGAGCTGAAAAAAGAGCTCGAACTGCGCGGACATCATTTCCGAACAACCTGCGATACCGAGGTGCTGCTTGTTGCCTTCATTGAATGGGGGCGGGCTTGTGTAGACCGTCTGAATGGTATCTTCGCCTTCGCAGCATGGAACGATCAGGAGCAATCGCTCTACCTGGTCAGAGACCGGCTGGGCGTAAAGCCGCTTTTTTATTCTCATCAGAACAGTGTCCTTCTATTCGGTTCTGAACCAAAAGCCATCCTCGCTCATCCAGATTTCCAGGCAGAAGTCGGCGCTGAAGGCTTGGCAGAAATCTTCGCAGTAGGTCCTGCGCGCACGCCTGGACATGGC
>NZ_JBFTQB010000332.1:0-11163 GCF_056398785.1 Paenibacillus sp. 01T422
TTTACCGACAGAAAGTGCAAACTCCATTAGGAATTTACTGACACGGATTTACCCGGAAGCGAATATTTTCATTTCTACGAATCCGCATTTCGTGAATCGCATGATGTACTATGATGGTCAGCAGCAAAATAATAAGCACATGGATACGTATCTCAATGAATTTAATACGATGATCCAATACGCTTTCCCAAGCTATTCTACGGGCCAAAGAAACATGCTGCCTTAAGAGAAGACTAATTGCGCAAGGTTCACATAATCCCCTCAGCCTCTTGCTGGGGGTTTTGTCATAGTATTCGGATTATCCCAGTAGAAAGGGAGTATGACGATGTTTCAACATAAAGGTGTGAGTTACAGGCATGACAAGTCAGAGTACGAAAATGAGCAATAAATTTAAAGTTAGAGCTTATTGCAGTTCACGCCAATGTGATTTCGTGCATCCGGATGATGTCATTCAAGCAATAAACGGTGAAACCTCCTACGCATTGGCTCAGTTGTATAACGAGTCTTCTTTCAAGCCAAGCTGTCCGAAATGTGGAGAAGCGATGGCTTTCTACGCTCATTCGGTTATTGAAGAACCGTGGCTGCCTTGAAAGGCTTGACAATGTTAGCTTTCCTGATAAATAGTAAGAGAACAAAGGAATCAGGAGAGGAACATCAGATAATATGTTAACAGAGACCATACCGCAAGAGATCCGTGAACAACTGGAACAAAAGAGAGCGCAGTCGAACACGACCACTGAGGATGCGAAACTAATCGGGGCAGCTGCTTTTGAGGCACCGAGGGAAGACATTTTGATCGATAGCATTATTGCGCTTTTTCTAGGTAAAAATGTACTGCTCAAAGGCCCGACAGGTTCGGGAAAAACGAAGCTTGCCGAGCATGTTTCGGCGATTTTTAATCAACCGATGCATGCTGTGAATTGTTCAACTGATTTGGATGCTGAAGCTTTGCTTGGGTTCAAAACCTTATCCCATGATGAGCAGGGGCATTCACAGATTGTTTTTATCCCTGGGCCGATCATGAAGGCAATGACGAAGGGACATTTTCTATACATAGACGAAATTAATATGGCGAAACCGGAGACGTTGTCACTCATCAATGGTGTGCTGGATTATCGGAGATCGATTACGAATCCATTTACCGGGGAGGTCATCACCGCTCACCCAGATTTCAGAGTGGTAGCTGCGATTAATGAAGGATATATGGGAACAGTGCCTTTGAACGAAGCATTGAAAAATAGGTTTGTGACAGTCGATATTCCCTATTTGCAAGGGGACGCTTTGTACAAGCTTCTAAAAAGTAAGTCTGTGTTGCGTGATGACAAGCAGTTGAGAACTTATGTTCAGCTGTCAGCTGATTTGTTAACCCTAATCGAAATGGGGCAGCTGCCTGATGAAGCGGGGTCGATCAGGGCACTACTTGATGCCTGTGATCTCACGGCTTATATTCCTCCGATGCGAGCCGTAGCGCGCGCGATTGCCGACAAACTGGAGGATGAAAGGGAACGTGCAGCTGTGATCAACGCGGCAGAAACGTTATTCTAAGCCAATGTTTGTAGGAAAAATCAGTATGCTTGAGGATAAAATTGACGCTATGCTGCAAATGCAGTTGGTGGATTTGGCTCGAATGTTCACGAAACGTAAGGAGTTAGAGGTGGAAGCCGCCTTTCACGCTGATTATGAAGAAAGCTCCGCGCTTATTACGGTTAGCCAATTCTGGTGGGATTACCCGCCGCTGGATAAAGTGTCAGGGATGAAAAGCGACGTCTACCTCCGTGGCATTGGAACCGCGTGGTTCACCAGTGCAGCGGCTGTGAAGTCTTACCTGAAAGGAAGCCAGCAATCGTCGCTTCCCAAGCTGGCGAACTCGCTTTTTGCCTTATGTGAAGATATGCGATTGGAACGCATTTGCCGTGCTCGGAGGCCTGGAACTGCGCGTGTATTCGCGGAGAGACACCGCATTTATGGGGCTTATTTCGGACATAAGCTGCGCACGCATTTGAGCAAAGGTGAACTGGCTGATGCCGTAATTTTACTGATATACGGCTGGTTTACTGGAGCGGAGTGGAGCGCTGCTGAAAGCGTAGGGCTGACGGCGAGGCTAACTCCGTTATATCCGATTCTAGAGGGTATCGAGGAAGCTGAACATACGGCGCAAGTAGCTGCTAGCTGCGAGGAAATGCTGGACGCGCTGGCTTATTGGCTGGACAGAGATGCGGGTTCCGCCTATTTCTGGATGCAGCCGGGGGGCGGCGTAGATGAGCCGCTGCCCGCGGGGTACCAAGGCGAGCTCAAGCGCGCTAAGCGGCTCGCCAATGAAGATGTGCTCCCCGAGCAGGAGGGGGAGCGTCAATTGCCTGGCCAGGAGCGCCTGCCGACCTGGCACCGCGAAAGCAGCGACCGCAGCCCGGGGCTGCTGCGGTTCGAGCTGGAGCGCGGCTCACGCACAGCCGCGCTTGGCTCTGCGCCCCGCGAGGGCGACGCCGCCGATCAGGCGCTCGCCATCGTCCAGGGGCGCTCGCTGCGCGCCGAGCGCACCGGCGCCGCCTCCGGCGAGCGGCGCCACAAGGCTGCCGTGCCCGCTGCCGCGGGGCACGGGGAGGGCGATGTCGCCGCGTTCGCGACGGCGACTTGGCTGGCGCCTGAGCGGCCAACTGCTGCGCAGGAGGCCGCCTTCAGGCGCCTGAGCGAGCGCGCAGCGCCGCTCGCGAAGCCCTTGCAGCGTGCGATTCGGCGCACGCTGGAGCAGAAGCGGATCGCCCCGCGCGGCGATCGGCTGTTTGGGCGGCTCGATAAGCGGCTGACGCGAGCCTTCACGCAAGAGATGCCGCGCCTCTTCTATAAGAAGCGCGCGCCGGTTCCGCAGCTCGACGCAGCATTCGCGCTGCTCGTCGACTGCTCCGCGTCCATGTACGACAAAATGGACGAAACCAAGCTGGGTCTCGTGCTATTTCACGAGACCCTCCAGGCTTTGCGAATCCCTCACGAAATTGTGGGATTCTGGGAGGACGCCGACCGCGTTACGGAGCACGAAGCGCCGAACCTGTTCCAGGTTGCTGTAAACTTCGGCTCCTCGCTGGCTTCTGGAAGCGGCGCGGCTCTGATGCAGCTGGAGCCGCAGCAGGATAACCGCGACGGCTTCGCGATCCGCAGCATGACGGAGCGCTTGCTGCGGCGTGGTGAGCGTCAGCGCATCCTCTTGGTTTTCTCGGATGGGGAGCCGTCCGCAGCGAATTATAACGACGTAGGCATCCTGGATACCTACGAAGCCGTAATGAGAGCACGCAGGCTAGGCATCGAAGTCATATCGATTTTTTTGGCGAGCGGCGGCACCGTTCACGAAACAGAACGGGCTGCGATGCGCAACATGTATGGGAGAAGCAGCATTGTTGTGCCACGTGTGGAAGAATTAACTGAGCAGCTCGTGCCGATTTTACGCAAACTTTTGCTGAAATCTATCTTTTAATGTCGAAATCCTTTACAATAGATCAGGGTATTTGCGCAGGTTTGCTGGCTAATTACCCTGTTTATGCCATTCTTGTTATGTTTATTTACATACATATCCATTTGTTTGTTATAAGTTTACTTCCGTTTGGAAAACATTAAGGGGGAAATCATTTCATGTACGGTGCACCATTATCAAACAAAGCGAAGAAAATCATGCTGCTGGGATCAGGAGAGCTCGGGAAGGAAGTCGTCATCGAAGCACAACGCCTAGGGATTGAGACCATTGCTGTGGATCGTTATGCGAATGCTCCAGCTATGCAAGTAGCGCATCGCAGCCATGTGATCAATATGTTAGATGGGGAGCAGCTTAGAGCGTTAATCGAGCAAGAGCGTCCGGATCTTATCGTACCTGAAATTGAAGCTATTGCGACTCCTGTCCTTGTAGAACTTGAAAAAGAGGGCTATCGCGTAATTCCCACGGCAACAGCCTCTCGTTTGACGATGGACCGGGAAGGCATTCGCCGTCTAGCTTCCGAAACGCTTGCGCTGAGAACGGCCAAGTATGCTTTCGCAAACAGTCTTGAAGAGCTGCACGCTGCTGTTGCGGAAATCGGTACGCCTTGCGTCATTAAGCCGATCATGAGCTCCTCAGGCAAAGGTCAAAGTGTATGCCGGACGCCTGAGAATGTGGAACAATCGTGGAACATCGCAATGGAAGGCGGACGTGCCAAGAACGCTCGCGTCATTGTTGAAGAATTCATTCATTTCGAGTCTGAAATAACGTTGTTAACTGTTCGTTCCGTTTCTGGTACAACCTATTGTGAGCCAATCGGCCACATCCAAAAAGACGGGGACTACATCGAGTCCTGGCAGCCGCACGCAATGACGAAGCAGCAAATTCTAGATGCACAGCATATGGCCAAAACAATTACAGACGCACTTGGCGGCTTTGGCCTCTATGGCGTTGAGCTATTTTTGACCAAAGATGGCGTGTACTTCAGTGAAGTTTCACCTCGTCCGCATGATACGGGCATGGTTACCATGGCCACGCAAGATTTGAGCGAATTTGCTCTGCATGCGAGAGCGATTCTTGGATTGCCGATCACAGGTGTTCGACTTTTAACACCAGGTGCAAGCTACACACTCAAAGCAGACCGTGAGCAAGTGGAGTACACAATCAGCGGGCTGGAAGAAGCGTTATCCGTTCCCAATACGCAAGTTCGCATCTTTGGTAAGCCGGAGACGAAAGTCGGCCGCCGTATGGCGGTTGCGCTCAGCAGCGGGGAAAATGTTGAAGAAGCGCGCAGTTTGGCGAAGCAAGCCGCAGGCAAACTTCAGTTAAACTACGAATAAGAAGTAATTTACGGACAGCCAATCGTCATCATCAGGAGGAAACGACATGGAAGCTAAACCAGCAAGACTCTCCCGAACCGTGTTGACCGAAATAATTTTGCCAGCAGACACGAATTATCACAATACCGTGTTTGGCGGACGTGTGATGCAGTACATCGACAAAGTTGCAACGATCGCTTCCATGCGCCATTCGCGCAGGGGGGTAGTCACCGCTTCAAGCGACAGCTTGGACTTTTATGCGCCTGTTAAGCTTGGTGAAGCTATTCAACTGGAGGCGTTCGTCACTTGGACGCACCGAAGTTCAATGGAAGTATTCGTGAAAATCGAATCCGAGAACCTGTTGACCGGTGAGAAGAAACGCACAGCCAATTCCTATCTAACTTTCGTGGCTCTAGATGAGTACGGCCAGCCTTGCGAGGTTCCGGGTATTATTCCTGAGACGGAAGAGGAGAAACGACTTTTCGAAACGGCTGAGATGCGATTTGCCGCGCGCAAGCTTCGGAAAGAGGAACGGAATTTACATTTGTAGTCGACATTGAGCAGATCCCTTGTGGGGTCTGCTTTTTTGTGTTCATAGCCCTTTGCGGCGTCTCTGTCTCTGGTTAAGCGGAACTATGAGCCTCTATTTTGAAGATATTGTGTGAAATGGGTGCGGTGGTGGAACTACAGGGCGTTATTTCATGGTAAAATGGTTGTTTTTAGCTAAAACCGGCCAAATAACGGATCATAGTTCCGGGCCAGCGGCTACGAACCTGTTTTTATAGAAAATAGATGACCATAGTTCCCATTCAGCATCCAAGCCGTTCGTAGAGTGGAGAAGTCGCGCGAAAAGGATTATTATGGAAAATATAAGAAGATCCAAACCTGAAAGGAGTTCCTAATGAGAAGAAGCCTATTTCGATCTTTGATCTTCGCAATTACTCTAGTTATTGTATACTATGCCTCTCAAATGCTTCTGGGCTTCTATACCACTTTAAAATACGTGCCGGACATCCGTGACTCGTACACTGCGATTGATGGTTTTGGAAGCCATAAAGTGGCGTTTGGGATTAGGGCTGCACCTGTTAAAGTGCTCACTGAGATTTTGATCATTATGGCTATCGGTGTCGCCACCTATTTATCAGGAAGCTATGTTACGAAGAAAATAAGGAACCCTTGAAACCTGCCAACACAAACATCGTATTGAAATAAATCGGATTTATTTTCAACTTAACCTATTCGGAGGTAATCTCACAATGAATGCACATGAAATTGATTATCGTATTTTAGGCAATGAAATGCAGTATGTAGAGATTGAGCTGGACCCAGGTGAAAGCGTCGTAGCGGAAGCTGGGAGCATGATGATGATGGATCAGAACATCCAGATGGAGACGATTTTTGGGGATGGCAGCAGTGATAACAAAGGGTTCATGGGTAAACTTCTAGGCGCGGGCAAACGTTTATTAACTGGCGAGAGCTTATTTATGACGGTGTTCACCAATCACAGCAGCAGCGGGAAAGAGCAAGTTAATTTCGCAGCGCCTTATCCCGGTAAAATTATCCCTTTAGGCAATTTACTCGATGGGGACGGGAGATAGGTTCCTACATCAGCAAAAAGAAGGCCCGGCAGCGAATTTCACATTCGCTCCGGGCTTTTTTACAACTGCCTTATTTGGAACCGCCTTCTGCGAGGATCGTTTCCCAGATTGCGCCTTTACCATATAGTTCTTTATTGACTTTATCCCAACCGCCAAGATACTCGATGTTGAATACGCCGGCAGGTGTTGTGTAGTTTTTCTCGTATTGCTTCGCAATTTCCGGTAGTACGGAGCGGAAACCTTTCTCTGCGAATACTTTCTGAGCATCAGGACTCCATAGGTATTCGAGGAATGCTTGAACCGCTTCACGATTTCCATGTTTATCTACGTTTTTATCAATGAGTGCAACTGGGTTTTCAATGGTAGTTGTGTATTGTGGGATAACTTCCACATATTTTTTACCGGATTGAATCCGGGAAATAAGCTCATTTTCATAAGTAACGATAGCATCGCCAACGCCTTTATCGAAGGTTGCAAGGGAATCCGCGCCGCTTTTATCAAGTACTTTGATGCTTTTGTACACTTTAGCCAGATAATCCTTGGCGAAGGCAGGATCTTGTTTCCCAGCAGCTTCAGATGTTTTCAGTCCAGCGCCATAAATTGCGTTAATGTCCCATTTCGCTCCGCCGGAAGTACTAGGATTCGGAATCAATACTTCAACGCCTGGTTTGGTTAAGTCAGTCCAATCTTTAATACCTTTTGGATTGCCTTCACGAACGCCAATTGCCGCGATGGAAGCTGTAATGTTTCCTTTGTATGGGTTATTTTTCCAATCGTGTGTGATCAAACCTTTTTCTGCGATTTTTTGGATGTCTCCTTCAAGAGAAAGAGGGGCGATATCCGCTTCAAAGCCTTGAATGATCGCGGTAGCTTGCGAACCAGATGCCACATAGGACTCTTGGAATTCTACGGTTTGACCGGTTTTCTTTTTGTACTCTTCTTTGAATTTAGGCAAAATGACATCAAAAGAATCTTTGAGAATGGAATATGCGCCAATTGTGATCGTTACTTTTTCTGCTTTTGGAGCAGCGCTTGCAGTAGTCGTAGCAGCAGCTGTTGCAGCTGCCGATGGAGCGGGTGTGCTCGCCGATTTTGTGCCTGTTCCGCAAGCCGTAAGCGTGATACTTGCAGTGAATAATGCAGCAGTGATAAGGCCTAATRATTTAAATTTTTTCATGGTTTACAACTCCCCTTCATTCGTAAGCTTATTTTTATATAAAAACAGGCAGTGGATCTTGTTTGGCCTGATTTTCAATGACGATATTATCGGTTTTCGTAAAGACGGAAATCTGATGGATCAAAATATTCACTTCATCACCAGGGCGATAAATTTTTTCTTTTACGGATTGATAAGCGAATAGCTTAGTTGCGCCAGTATCGATTTCTAAATACCAGGAATCCCCGCGGAAATGGACATGCGTCACTATTCCTTTCTCTCCAGCTGTCGCCAAATGGCTGACATCATGTGGGCGAACTTCGATGGATTCTGGTCGAATCAACACATTCACGTCAGGTAGCCATTTGCCATCCTTTTGAATTTCATTTAAGTAGGGGAACCCAACCAGCGGCGTATAGTGCGAGATAACATTAGATTCACCTATGAATGATGCCACGAAAGAGGATGACGGTTTCGTATAAATTTCCCAAGGACTGCCTTGCTGCTCAATTTTCCCGCCTTGAACGAGAATGATTTCATCAGCAACTTCGATGGCTTCATCTTGGTCATGGGTGACGAAGAGGGTAGTGACTTTAAATTCATCGATCAGGTTTCGCAGCCACAGGCGCAGTTCTTTACGAATTTTGGCGTCAATCGCAGCAAAAGGTTCATCCAGCAGCAGCAACTGAGGTTCTGGAGCCAATGCTCTAGCGAAAGCCACGCGTTGGCGTTGTCCCCCCGAAAGCTGGTGCGGGTATTTGCGCTCATTGCCGGCGAGCCCCATTAAATTCAGCAGATAGGTAACTCGGTCATGGATGACTTCCTTTGGCTTTTTGAGAACTTTGAGGCCGTAAGCGACGTTGTCAAAAACGGTCATATGTTTAAAAAGGGCATAGCTTTGAAAAACGAAGCCAATTCCTCTTTCTTGAACAGGAAGATGCGTAGCAAGCTTCCCATCGAAATAAATGTCACCTGACGTCGGACTCTCAAGGCCGGACAACATGCGCAGGATGGACGTTTTGCCGCCGCCGCTTGGACCGATTAAACCAACGAGATGCCCTTTCGTAATGCTGAAATTAACATCTTTGATAGCATGAAAGGATCCGAAATTTTTATTTAGATTTTTAACTTCGATATGCATACAGGGTTCCTCCTTAATGACTGCTTAATTTTTCGCTTCTTCTTTTCGACCACTCGAGTGTTAACAAGATAGTAATTGAGATGAGTCCGAGCAAAAAGGCGACACTGTTCGCAGCAACTAGCTGGAACTGCTCGGCATCTTGATACACGAGTGTAGTAGCTGTCTGCGTTTTGTTGATGATATTGCCTGAGACAACTAAGATAGAGCCGAATTCACCAAGCGATCTTGCGATGGTTAAAATGAGTCCGTACACAACGCCCCAACGAATACCTGGCCATGTGATTTGAAAGAAGGTGCGCCATGGACCAGCGCCAAGCGTGGCTGAAGCTTCTTCGGATTGTGTGCCGATTTCTTCAAGTAATGGAACGACTTCACGAACCATTAGAGGAAATGTAATGAACATTGTTGCAAGAATCATACCGGGAATGGCGTAAACAATTTTCATGTTATGATCTTCAAAGAATGCGCCAAGCGCCGTATTGGGTCCGAAAATCAAGATGACCATTAGACCGACAATGACCGGCGATACCGCAAAAGGTAAATCAATCAGAGCATTGATGACTGGTTTCAACCAGCGAGAGATCCAGGAGCCTCTAACAATTTCTAGTGAAATGTAAACCCCAACGATTGTATTAAGTAAAGTAACGATAAGGACGATGATAAAAGAGATCTTCAAGGCGTGCAGCGCCTCGGGTCTTACAAGGGCATCGATAAAGGCTTGAGGACCTTCTTCAAAAGCACCAAAGGTAATGCCTAGGAACGGCAACATGATCAGTAGAAAGATGAAGAGAAACGATATGCTGATTAAAATTTTTCTCATGCGAGGCGCCCCTTTCCGCGTGTCAATACATTGATAATCCATAAAATGAGGAGTGACAATGTAAGGAGCACAAGAGAAATAGCGGCTGCGCCTTCTGGATTATAGTTCTGCGTCTCACCGTATATATAGACCGAAGCAACCATCGTTTTTCCTGGTAAATTACCGGAGATCAGTGAGATGGCGCCAAACTCGGCTAGTGATCGGGAAAAGGCAAGCATACTGCCGGCAAGAATGCCCGGAACAATAGCTGGAAAAACAATTCGGCAGAAGGTATAGAATCTGCTAGCGCCTAGTGTAAAGCTGGCTTGTTCTTCAGCGGGATCAATTTGTTCAAGCAGAGGTTGAACGGTTCGAATAACGAATGGGAATGTAACGAATACCAAGCCGATCACAATTGCTGTTTGATTGTAGAGTAGTTTAATGCCAGCGTGATCAAGCCAGGCGCCTAGTGGACTAGTCGGTCCAAGTAAGGTTAGGAACATGAGTCCTGCCACTGAGGTTGGCAGAGAGAAGGGAAGATCGACCATACTGTTCAGAATGCTCTTGCCTCGGAATGTATATCTTACAAGAACATAAGCGATGATGGTGCCTGCAATGGCTTGAATAATTGTTGATACAATACTGAGTTTGACTGTAAGTAAAATGGACTTCCAGGCTAGTGGACCTGTTACTTCCTGCCAGAAGGGCTCCCAACCTAAGGAAAATCCTTTGAAATAGATGGAGCCAATCGGGATGAGCAGTAACACAATCAGATAGCCAATAAGCACAGATCGAACCGTAGCTTTAAACACCTTGTTAATCACATTACACCACCCATTAATATTAATCATAGTGCTTTACTCGGAATATTAAATTGACTATAACAGCGCGTGGTCGAATTTGTCAATATACCTATTTCAGATATTTATCGATTTATTCAAAAAAATTGATAAATGTCACGAAAGTGCGAGGATCTGAGTTGGACATTAGATGAAAGGATACAGGGAATGGGGGTCAGCAGGTGGACGAGCCTCTGAAAAAAGCATTGACGAAGCTAAATAGCGGTGGTAACATAAGCATCAATCAATATCCGAGTAAAACCATATGAATTATAAGTTTATCGAAAGTCGACCAGATAACTGGAGACTCCCGTCTTGCTTCGTATTTTACAAGCAGGGGCTGGGAGTCTTTTTGTTTTCAAACGCCTTTTCACTTTATGCAAAGAAAGAGGGATTCACATGTTAGCTAATCGAATTGCACCACTGACTAAGTCCAAGGCTTGGCAGCCCTGGGTCATACCGATCCTCATTTTACTGCTGTGGCAGGTGCTTGGTTTAACGGGATGGTTATCGGAGCGGATCTTGCCAACACCTTGGGAAGTCGTGAAAGCCCTGTACAGTGTGATTAAAGATGGCACTATTTTTGAATATGTAGCGGTCAGCACGAAACGGGCGTTTCTAGGCTTTCTCATTGGCGGCAGTATTGCTTTTGTTATTGGATTACTCAACGGGGTATTTCCTATCGCGGAAAGATATATTGATTCTTCGGTTCAAATGGTTCGTACCATTCCGCATCTTGCGATGATCCCGCTGGTTATTATGTGGTTTGGAATTGGCGAGACCTCCAAATTATTTCTAGTTTCTCTCGGTGTCGCCTTTCCTATCTACTTGAATACCTTCCACGGCATCCG